>DATLBM010000294.1:0-3282 GCA_035526885.1 Thermoanaerobaculia bacterium
TCGGACATCTGCCCATCGAGCGGCCGTGGGGACCGACGACGCTGGAGTCGATCTGCGGCTTCGCGGGCGTGCTGGCGATGGCGTGCGTGATCGCGGCCGCGATCATCGTCGTGCGCGAGCGCAGGTGGCGCAGTGTCGAGATGCTGCTCGTGCTGGGGGCGATCGCGTCGCTGGGGGTGGTGCTGGCGTGGCCTGGCATTGCGCAGGCGTTCGACGTCATCGCCGGATTCGCTCCCGCCATGCGCATGCGATTGGGCATCTGCTGGTTCGCCTCGATCTGCATCGCGCCGGTGATCGATCACAGATCGCGCGTGCCGCTGCTCATCGGCGCGCTCGCGGTCGCGCTGCTCATGCTCTTCTTCATGCGCACGACGCCGTTTCCGACGGAGTCGCATCGCGCTTCCGCGCTGCTCTCGCTGCTGCCGTCGATGTGCGTGCTGCTCGCGCTGCTGCATCGCAGGACGATGATGGCCGCCGGCGCGCTCACGCTCGTCGAGTTGTGGCTGGCCATGGCGTACTGGAATCGTGTACAGAACGTGCGTCCTCTCGAAACGCCTCTCATCGCCAGACTGAAAACGCTCGACGGACGCTTCGTGGGACTGGGCGGGCAGATGTATCCCAACGTCGGCGCGTACTGGAATCTCGAAGACGTGCGCGTGCACGATCCGATGGCGTGGGACCGTTACGTCACGTACCTCGAGCAGAACGCCGGCTGGAATCGCAACGACTACTACGCCAAGTGGTCCGATCCGAGCTCACCGCTGCTCGACCGGCTGAACGTGCAGTACATCGTCAGTGACCGCGAGCTGCCCGGCCGGCCGCTGATTTACGCGGGGCGCGACGGCTTCATCTACGCGAATCCAACTGCGAAGCCGCGCTTCTTCTCCGACGGCGCGGAGGTGAGCGTGCAGGGAAACAACGTGCACGTGAAAGCCGCGCACAACGCGCTGGTGAAGAGCAGCGTCGCGGCGTTTCCCGGCTGGACCGCGAACGTGCCGCTGTTCGAAGCGGACGGGCCGTTTCTCGCGTTCATGGCGCCGCCGGGCGAGCACGTGATCGAGCTGCGCTACCGCCCGCGATCATTCACGTACTCGCTGATTCCTGCAGCGATTGCCACAGCCTTCTTGCTCGTGCGAATGCGTCGGCGTCGCGCCCTTCGATGATGGCGCGCACGAGCTCCGCGATGGCTTCGGCGTGCGGAGCGAGGTTCGCGCGGTTCGCCTCCAGCACGGAATGCCACATCGCTCCGTCGCTGGCGGCGAGACGGAACGAGAGCAGTCCCGCGCCTGCGAATTTCTCGACGTTCTTGTCCTCGAGGTAGGCAAAGAGCGCCGTCGAGAGGACCTGCGGCAGATGGCTCACCAGCGCCATCGCGGCGTCGTGTTCCTTTGGATCGACGACGACCGGCACGGCGCCGCAATCGCGCACGACCTCCTCGATGAGCGGATGCGTGCGCGAGAGAAACCACCGCGCGCCCTCGAGCTTAACGTGATGCGCATTCGCGAGCCCGCCTTCGTGCCAGCCGGCCATGGGGTGTCCGGCGATGACGTTGCCTCCGGCAAACGGCGCCATCACGCTGCACACCGTGGTCATAGGACCTATAGGACCTATCCGACCTATGAGACTCATAGCCACGTCCACCGGCGTGGCCACCACGGTGACATCCGCGCTCTCGCCGCGCGCATCCGCGGCGCCGACGCGTTGCGCCTCATCGAGCGAGACGTTCGGATCGAGGTACGCGACGCGCCAGCCGGCTCGCCGCAGGGCCATCCCAACGGCACCGCCGATGAGACCGAGGCCTGCGACGAGCGCGGTGCGCATCGTCAGCGGGCCATGAGGATGAGCGTGCGGTCGACGGTCGTGGACGTGGTCACGTCAAAGTACGGGCGCTGGATGGTGACGCGCGGGCGGTTCGGGCGCGGCAGGATGTCCGCGGCGCGATACTGCCCCTGGGCCTTGGTCACGTCCGTGGGCATGTTCATCTTCTTCAGCAGGTCTTCGATGCTCCTGGCGTCGGTCTGCAGATCGCCGGTGCGGTAGTACGCGGGCGGCTTGGCGGCGCTGAGGTTGTTCGTCATGTCGGGAGCGACTTCCTTGTAGCCGTACTCCTTCGCATAGAACTCGGCCACCTGCTCGACCGGCGCGTCGGTGTCGTACACCGCGATGGGCGGCGGCTCGTTGGCCGGGTTGAGCGTCTTGTGCGCGTTCTTGAAGCTCTCCGTGAGCTGTCCCAGGTACCTCGACCCGGGATAAACCACGAAGCTGAAAGCCTCGGGCTCCGCCAGCTCCTCCTTCCCCTTGCATCCCGCGAAAAACGCGGTCAGGACGAGCAGCGCGGCGAGCGTAAATCGTTTCTGCGATGACAACTGATGGATCCTCCGGATTCGAATTGCGGCGCGAATTATACGGGCGGCACGGCCGCAGCGCTGGTTGGCCAAGCCTATCCGCACGTTTGTCGCGAGAGCTAAATGCCCAGGTAGTCCTCTACGGTTCGTCCGACGACCTGTTGCGGCACGGCCGCAGCGCTGGTTGGCCAAGCCCATTCGCACGTTTGTCGCGAGAGCTAAATGCCCAGGTAGTCCTCTACGGTTCGGCCGGTGACCTGTTGAAAGCGCTGCGCGTACGACTGGATCGCGCCCGCGGGCTCGTCGAGGAAGATGCGCTCCACGCGAAACAGAGGCGCGAACATGCTGATCATCTCCAGCTCCGCTTCCTCCCCGCGCGCGATCTGGTGAATCCAGTCCTCGAAGGAATCGAGGTTCATCGCGCGCATGGTCACGCCGGCCGCGGACAACGCCTTGAGCGTGCCGAAGAACTTCTCCTTCGGGTTGACCAGGTTCACGATGACCAGCGCGTTCGCCTCGAAGCCTTCGATCATTCGGCTTTCTCGCTCAATTCCTTCTCGCTCAGTTCAATGAGCACGCCGTTCCCCGCGGACGGGTGCAGGAACGCGACGCGGCACCCATGCGCGCCCGGCACCGGCGCCTCGTTGACCAGACGGTAGCCGCTCGCCTTCAGCTTCTCGAGATGCTCCTCGATGTTGTCGACGCGCAGGCAGATGTGGTGGATGCCTTCGCCGCGCTTCTCGATGAACTTCGCGATGGGGGAGTCGGCGCTGGTGGGCTCGAGGAGCTCGAGATTGCTGTCGCCGACGCAGAGGAAGGCCGTGTTCACCTTCTGCGTGGGCACGTGCTCGGTGTGCTGAACATGCAGCCCCAGCACTTCGTAGATCTTCGCGGCATCGAGCGATTTCACGGCGATGCCGATGTGGTCGAGTTTCGT
>DATLBM010000295.1:0-8025 GCA_035526885.1 Thermoanaerobaculia bacterium
CGCGCCGTGGAACACGCCGGCGTCGCTCCGACCATCACCGTCGAAGTCGCCCGCGAACGGGCGGTCGCCCTTTTCGCCGAGGGCGACGATCTGATCTTCCGGGCCGGTCGTGTTCGTGTTGCGCAGATGGAACTCGCTGCTCTTCGCGTCATAGAGGCCCGTCGAGTCGGTCGCCAGCGAACCGATCTTGGCCACGAACGCATCGCGGCCGCCGCCGATCTGGCCCTGAAACGCGCCGCCGGTGACGGGCAGCCCGCCGTCCGTGAAGCCCGCGATGTACGCGTCGCCATCCACGTCGACGGCGATGCCGCGCACCTTCGCGCGATCGCCGCCGAAGCGCGTGCTGTAGATGAGCAGCGGCACGACCGTGCCCGAGGTGGTGACGCTGATCTTCGCGATGAAGGTCGTGCCGCGAAGCTCCGGCGGGAACGGATCCTCGACCCTGCCGGGCGGAAACGAGTCGCCGGAGGTGGTGTTGCCGGTGACGTATGCGTTGCCCGCGAGATCGATGGCGATGCCGATGCCTTCTTCGAAATCGTTCGGAGTGTTGGCGTTGTCGCCGCCGAGGAAGGAACAGTAGAAGAGCGCGGTGCCGTCGGCGTTGAGCTTGGCCACGAACGCCTCGCCGTTGCGCTGCGTGACATCGAATGCGTTCCTCAGCGGAAACGTCGCCGCGCTGGAGTTGCTCGCGCCGGTGATGTACGCGCGCTGCTGCGCATCGACGGCTACGCCTTCGACGCGGTCGTTCACGTTCCCGCCGAAATACGTGAGGTAGGTCAGCGAGTCGTCGCCTCTCGCCTCGGTGTCGATCTTCGCAAGGAAGCCGTCGAACGCGCCGCCCTGAAACTTCGCCTGCAGCGGGGGAAGCGACTGGCCCGCGGGCGACTTCGTCTTCAGATCGTCCGAGCGCGTCTTGCCGCCGACGTACGCGTTGCGATCCGGATCGATGGCGATGCCCAGTCCGTGGTCGTCGTCGCGGCCGCCCAGAAAGCTCGCGTACAGGAGCGTGTCCCTGCCTTTGGGCTGGGACGGATCGAACACGGCGACGAATGCGTCGAAGCCCGAGCCGGACGACTTGCGATTGTTCTGAAAGCCGTTCTTTGTCGGGAGGTCGTTCGCGTTGGAAAGGCCGGCGATGTAGATGCGTCCGGAGTCCTCCACGGCCACCGCCTCGCCGCGATCGAAGGATCCGGATTCCGCGGCCTTCGCGCCGCCGTAGAACGTCGAGTAAAGCAGCGCGCGTCCGTCGCTGGTGAGCATGGTCACGAAGGCGTCGATGGCCCGGTCGCCGACCAGCAGACCGCAGTTGCCGACGCAGAAGCCGGCGTCCTGGAACGCGTTCTGGGTGACCGGATACCCGCTCTTGCGATTGCTGTTGTCGATGCCGCCGGTGATGACCGCGCGGCCGTCGGACGTGACGGCGATGCCCGTGGCGATCAGCGTGTCCGCGCCTTCGTCGAAGGTGAGATTGCCGGTGCGGTTGGTGCCGATGAGCGTCGAGTACTCGAGGTCCGTCCCCTCCGCGTTCAGCTTCGCCACGAACACCAGCGCCTCGGACTGTGGAGTCAGCAGCAACGCTTTCGGGAAATCGATGCTGTCCGTCGGCCCGGTGACGTACGCGTTGCGCAAGCCATCAACGGCCACGCCGAATGCTTCTTCATTCAACGCTCCGCCGAGGAACGTGGAGTACGTGAGCACGGGATCGATGATCAGCGGCCGCGAGTTGTCGTACGCGGCGACGTCGAAGGTGACGCGCCGTCTGCGCAACGCGTACTTGCCCGCGACGCGAGTGCGTCCGCGCGGACCATCCTGATAGACGACGGGCGCGCGCTGGATGACCTCGCCCGCCGCCGTTTCGGCGACGAGATTTCCGGCCGCGTCGATGCGCAGCCGCTTGGCGCCGTCGACCTCGATGGCGATGCGTGCGGGATCGGCTCCCGGCGCGACGACGAAGTCGTACTCGAGCGCGTTCTGCGCGCCATGCCACACGAGATCGACGCCCCGCCACACATCGGCGTAACGCACGCGCCGGTAGCTCGGCACTCCGGTGTGCCACTGCCTGCGGTCATTGCCGATCAGATAGTTCGTCGTTCCCGGCAACGCTTCCTCGCCGGAGATCGACGGCGCCGCATTCGCGCCGATCATGCGCAGGCGCAGAACGGCGCGCTTCTCATTGCGATCGCGCAGCGCGAGCACGGCCTCGCCGCGCGTGAGGAACAGCGTGCTGCCGCGGCCCCGCGACAGGTACGCGACTTCGCCGGCGGTCTGCCCGTCGTTGCGCTCGAAACGCAGGGGAAGCTTTCCATACGCATCGATGGCGTGCGACCGGACATCGGCCAGACCAGGCATGGCGATCAACAAAATCGGGAGAAGACGGCGGGCGAGTTTCAAAGCAAGGCTCCTTCACGAGTTCCGCTAAGATGGTTGAACCGCAAAAACTTTTTTGGGGTGACGGGACGATACGCACGCAGGCGCGCGTCGTCCTGAAAGCAGGGTGAAAGATCGATGAGATCTCCCTCAAAAGGCGTGGGCGGGGTCTACGCCTTCGGACGCTTCCGCATCGACGTGGCCGAGAGGCGATTCCTGCGCGACGGTGCCGAGGTCGCGCTCACTCCGAAAGCGTTCGACACGCTGGTCGCGCTGATCGAGAACAGCGGCCGCCTCGTTCCGCGCGACGAGCTGCTGTCGATGGTCTGGCCGGACACGTACGTGGGCGAGAACGTCCTCGCCCAGAACATCTCCACGCTGCGCAAGGCCCTCGGCACCGACGGCTCGAAGCTCCTCGAAACGGTGCCCAAGCGCGGCTACCGCTTCCTCGGCGAGGTCGGAGAGATCGGCGTTTCCATCGAACCCGCCGAGGTGACCCTGCCGGAGACCAGGTACGCGCGCAATGGCGACGTGAACATCGCCTACCAGGTCATCGGGGACGCGCCGCTGGACCTGGTCTTCGTGATGGGCTGGATCTCGCACCTCGACTACTTCTGGCGCGAGCCGAGCTTCGCGCGATTCCTGCGGCGCCTTTCATCGTTCGCGCGTTTGATCGTCTTCGACAAGCGCGGCACGGGGCTCTCCGATCGCGTTCCGCTCAGCGAGTTGCCCACGCTCGAGCAGCGCATGGACGACGTGCGCGCGGTGATGGACGCCGCCGGCTCGAAACGCGCCGCACTCCTGGGCGTCTCCGAGGGCGGACCGATGTGCAGTTTGTTCGCGGCGACGTATCCGGAGCGCACCGCCGCGCTGGTGATGATCGGCACGTACGCGAAACGCATCTACGACACGGACTACCCGTGGGCCCCCACGCTGGAGCAGCGACAGAAGTTCTTCGACGTGATCCGCGCGGACTGGGGCAAGCCGGTCGGCGTCGAAGACCGCGCGCCGAGCATGGCCGGCGATCCCGCGTTTCGCGAATGGTGGGCGACGTACCTGCGCATGGGCGCCAGTCCCGGCGCCGCGCTGGCGCTGACGCAGATGAACGCGGAGATCGACGTGCGCCCGGTCCTGCCATCGATCCGCGTGCCGACTCTGGTGATCCATCGCGCCGGCGATCGCTGCCTGAAGGTGGAGGAAGGCCGCTACGTCGCCAGCCGCATCCCGGGATCGAAGTACGTGGAGCTGCCGGGCGCGGACCACCTCCCCTTCGTCGGCGACCAGGAAGAGATCCTCGGCGAGATCGAGGAGTTCCTCACGGGCGTGCGTCACGAGCCGCAAACGACGGACACGGTCCTGGCAACGGTGCTCGTCCTGCAAATGCCCCCCGGCGACGAGGACACGCTCCGCCGTCTGCACGCCCACGCCGCCCGCGAGATCGAACACTTCCGCGGCCGCGAAACGCACACGCTCGACGAGCGCACCATCGCCATCTTCGACGGCCCCGCCCGCGCCATCCGCTGCGCTTCGGCGCTCGTTGAATACGCGCGAAGGCTGTCGCTGCCGCTCCGCGCTGCGCTGCACACGGGAGAAGTGGAGATCCTCCCTCCCCCCGCCCGCGTCGCCGGTCCCGCGCTCGAAGTCTGCCTCGCGCTCGCGGCCTCCGCTTCGCCCGAAGAGGTGCTGGTCACGGGCACAGTGAAGGATCTGGTCGCCGGCTCGGGCATCGCGTTCCACGAGCGCGCCCCGCGCGCGTTCGCGGGGCTCGGGGAATGGCGGGCGTGGGCGGCGTCGCGCGGCTGAAGGAGGTTACGGCGCGAGCGCTTCCTGCCACTGCACGATGCGCCACTTGCCGACGACACCGTTCGCGACGAACGGATCGCCCTGGACGAATTCCTCGGCAGCCTCCCGCGTGGTGAAAATACCAAGCGCTCCCTCGGGCGGATTGCCGAGGGGACCGACGAATTTCATGGCCGCAGTGGACGCCGCGCTCTCTACTCCGCCGTCACGAAGTAGATGTCGTAAACCGGGCGCGGCGCAGCGTGTCCCGTCCCGGAGGTCATCCACACCTCCGCTTTGTATTGAAACGCGTTCCCCGAAGAGTCCTGACGGCCGGTCCAGTGATGATCGAGTCCGATGGCGGCGAGATCGCTGCCGTCCACCGGCGTCAGCTCGTTCGGCTGCGAGATGCCGTCGTGATTGAGGTCGCGCCACAGGAGGAGGAGCGGCCACAGATCGTCCCGGTCGTCGATGATCCGGTCCGCGTTGCTATCGAGCTCGGCGAGGGCGATGAATCCGTTGCCGGCCGCGCTCCCATCCTGCAAGGTCACGGCGTTGCCGAACAACTCCCCTCCATCGTCGATCCTGCCGTTGCCGTTGCGGTCGAGGCAGAGGAAGGCGTGATCCCGTCCCGGTTCCGTCCAGCCGATCCGGAGCGGATGGCCGCTTGCGCGAATGTCGAACGTCACCGGAGCCTCGGCCCCGGTCAGCCTGTAAGGTCCGCGCTCGAAGTTGATGACGATCGGGCAGTTTTCTCTCGGATGGTCGACGCAGACCGCCAGCGCTCCCGCCGCGGCGAGGATCATCAGTGAAGCAAGAGCCAGAGCTCGCATCCGCGGTTCCTCCTTGAACTCAGACGCGCGCGAGATGTTCGATCACGCCGCGCGCGATGGACAGACATTTCGAGCAGATCCGCGCTCCCCCCGCGGCACCGACCGCAACGATCCTGCGGTCGCGCCACGGAAGGCGCGAGAAACGCTCCACCTTCCCGCAAAAAGAACAGTTTCCGCCCTCTCCCCGGGCATTCGTCCCGATCATCGCCGTGACGCACACGCTGCAGATCGCGACCTCCGGACCTCTCGCGACGAGCTCGCGTTTGCATCCGCAGAAGTTGCAGAGTTCCGAGTCCATTCGAAGCGCCGCGGACCGCGGCGCAGCTCTCCTATCACGTGGGCCGGTCGCGGCACATCCCGTTGCACGCGTATTGGAAGAACGTGCCGCAACCGGTCGATGTGAAGTAGCAACCGCCGGTTTGTGCGCAATAGATCATGCCCAATCCGGAAGAATCGGTGCACCAATCCGAAATGATGCTGCACTGGCACCGCGGAAATTCATTGGTGGCCACACGCCGCGAGCTCGATGCGCTCTTCCGCGGCATCCACATCGATCGTTCGCGCGGCGGCGTGCGCGCGGAATCGCGGACGGCAGGACCCATCTGCGTGAACAACTCGCGAGCGACGCGCGGTTCGAAGAGCTGACGCGCGCGTTCGGTGAAACGCTCGAGCGGCTGACCGACCTCTTCGGCCCATCGCGCATCCGACCGTTCGACGGCGAACATCTGCGGCGTGAGCAGCGCAAAGGCTTCCTGAATGACCGCGCGCTGCTCGCCGGAGAACTCCGGATGCGCGGCCAGCTCGCGCAGAAGGTGTTCGTTCCAAAGCGAGGCTTGCGACTCCGCCGGCAACTGCCGCACGGCCGCGGCCCGATCGGGAACGGCCAGCTCCTGCAGTTCGTCGTAGGTCGGCGGAGCGACATCCGCGAACGGCACGACCGCGCGATCCGTGGCCGTCGCCAGGACAGGGAACAGCAAAGCCAGAAGGACAGCAGACACGCATCTCGGCATGGCGACCCCTCGATTGTCTCGGATGCAAATAAGAATACGCCCGGCACTCCGTGACGGCCAGCCGGAAAAATGGAAACTGGAAACCTGGTGCGGATGCGCCGACGTAAACGCCGCTCTCGCCCTGGCGTCCCATCAGGGCGCGCAACGGAGAGGGTGAATTCATGACGAAGACGCGGATTGCAGCCGTACTTGGTTCGGTGACTCTGATCGCTCTCTCGCTCGCCGCCGAAGGGGCAACGACGCTCACCTGGATTCCCGGGTCGACGGTGAAGGTCGAGCAGATGATCGGCGAGTGTGACTACGCCGTGCAGGCCAAAACAGGCCAATGCACTCCGACCTCGAGCCGCACCATCACGCGCGCGAAAGTGGTCGGCACGGACATCGGGTCGTCCTTCGAATCGCAAGGGAAACTGATCTTCGTCTTCGGCGATACGACCGGTCCGGCGGAAAACTACCTCGCCAGCGACACGATGGCCTCCAGCACCAGCACCGATCCCGCCGCCGGACTGGTGCTGGATTTCTTCACCAACGCCGACGGGACGCCGTACTTCGTGAAGATCCCCGGCGTGCGCATGGGCGCGGCGGAAGTCCCGCACGCGGGCATCCGTCTCGACAACGCCACGTACATCGTCTGCAACACGGGCACGGACCGCAATCTCCCCGATCCGAATGCGAACGCCTACTCGGTGCTCACGCGCTTCGACGAGAGCACGCGCCGTTTCACGCTCCTGCGCACGCTCTCCTCGCGTCCCAACGGACGCTTCATCACCACCTCGCTCTATCGTTGGGGAAGCGATGTGGTGATCTTCGGACTGAGTGCCTATCGCGCGAGCGACGTCTACCTCTCCATCGTTCCCGCCAGCACGTTCGAGAGCGGCCAGGGAACGCGCTACTTCTCCGGTCTGGTGAACGGACAGCCGACGTGGAGCACGTCGGAGTCCGACGCCGTCCCGCTCTTCGTCGATCCGGAGAGCACGAAGACGATCGGCAACATCTCCGTCGTCTTCTCGCAGCAGCTCGGCCTGTGGCTGATGACGTACGACGGCGGAAAGACGCCGGCCACGTCCGGCGCGTACTTCGCGTACGCCGCCGCGCCCTGGGGTCCGTGGAGCGATCCGCAACTGATCTTCAACGCCCGCCGCGACGGCGCGCTGGGCACCTACATCCACGATCCGAGCATCGTCCCCGGCGACGGCCTCACCGGCCCGACGATCGGCGACAACGACCCGAACACGACTCGCGGCGGCTTCTACGCGCCGTACCTGATCGAGCGCTTCATGCGGGTCACCGGCAACAATCTGTCGATCTACTACACGGGCTCGACCTGGAACCCGTACACGATCGTGCTGCTGCGATCGGACCTCACGATCGGGACGGCATCAGCGCGGCGGCGGACAGCACGGCATTGATCACCGAATCGCTGCCCGCTGCAGGCCGAGGCGGAGGATGCGCTGGATGAGCTGCGGATAGGAGATGCCGGTCGCTTCGGCGGCAGATGCGAACTCTTCGCTCTGGGCCACGTCCGGATTCGGATTGGCCTCGAGGAAGTAGAGTTTCCCATCCGGTGCGAGCCGGTAGTCGATCCGGGCGTAGCCGTCGAGATCGAGAATTCGTGCAATGTGCCGCGTCGTCCGGGTCAGGTGCTGTTGCAGGACCGGAGAGATGTCCTCGGCGCGCTGCTGAAAGATGCCGCGCCGCTCCTGGTACGCGGGGTCGTGTTTCACCGACGCCGTGGCGATGGGAAGCGCGCCGGGAGCAAGATTCTCGAACAGCAGTTCCCAGACGGGCAGCACCTGCACGCGCGCGTTTCCGATCATGCCGACGTAGAGCTCCCGTCCGTGAACGTATTGTTCGGCGATCGCGTCGGATTTGTAGCGCTCGTGGATGAAGGCCACACGGTCGCGGAGCTTTTCGTCGGTATCGACGAGCGACGCCTGAGAGATACCGAGCGATGCCTCGTGCACGAGGCCCTTGACGATCAGCGGGAAATCGAGACTCTTCGGCCGGACCACTCTCGCCCGGCGCGGAAAGACGGC
>DATLBM010000296.1:0-2465 GCA_035526885.1 Thermoanaerobaculia bacterium
ACGTAGGACGGGCTTCAGCCCGTCCAAAGACGTCCGTGCTCAGGTAGCGCAGGCCCGAGTCCACGGCGATCGTCACCACCGTCGCGCCTTCGCCCAACTCCTCGGCCACGCGCAGGGCCGCAACCACGTTTGCGCCCGTCGACGTGCCCGCGAAAATGCCTTCCTCGCGCGCCAGTCTGCGCGCCATCGCTTTCGCGTCGCCGGTCGAGACGGGGTAGATGTCGTTGACCATGTCCCGCTGCCAGAGCGGCGGGATGAATCCGATGCCGATGCCTTCGATCCTGTGCGAGCCCGACGGCTGTCCCGAAAGCACCGCGCTCTCCGCAGGCTCCACGGCCACGATCCGAATCCCGCGATCGTGTTTCCACAGCGCCTCGGTCACTCCATGAATCGAATGCGCGGTGCTGACCGCGTGCACGAACGCGCTGACGTTGCCGCCGGTCTGCGTCCAGATTTCTTCGCCGAGGGGGAGGTAGCCGCGGACGGCGTCGTGATTGCGGAGCTGATCGCACCACCAGTGCCTGGGCCGCGTCGTGATCTCGCCGGCCACGCGGATCATTTCCTTGATCAGCGCCTCGTTGATCTGCCCGGCGCGGCTGGGGACGTCGGTGATGTGCGCGCCGAAGGCCTGCATCGTGCGGCGCTTCTCGTCGCTGAAGGCGTCGGAGAAGACGATCTCGATGCCGTAGCCTTTCGCCGCGCAGACGAAGGCCAGGGAGATGCCGGTCGTGCCGGCGGTGTACTCGACGACCGTGCCGCCGGGCTGCAGGCGTCCGTCGCGCTCGGCCGCTTCGACTGCGGCAACGGCCATGCGGTCTTTCATCGAGCCGGTGGGATTGGCCCACTCCAGCTTGATGAACACGCGCGCCGAACCGCGCGGCACGACACGCGTCAGCTCGACCAGCGGCGTGTTGCCGATGCCCGCGAGAACGCTCACGCCGCGCTCACACGGAACGAGCCGTAGTTGCCCTGTGCGACGTCGCTGTCCGAGTTGAGGCCGCACACCGAGCCTTCCAGTCCCTGCTTGATGACCCAGTTCGTGAATGTCTTCGTGCCGTTGAAGCCTGTCGACTGCGACAGCCACGCGAGCTGCGTGAAGCCGGCGTTCATCATGGCCGTGCACGCGGCGCCGGAGCCGTAGATGCCGATCAGATACTTCGATCCGATCTCCGCGGCCGCGGCTGAAAAGTACGCGTGGATGTTGCCCGCGATCTCGGAGTCGGAGGCGTCGTAGTCGACGGAGAAATAGATGGCCGTGCCTTCCGGCTGCCCGACCGCCGCCGCCTGCTCGAGCGCCGCCGTCGCATCCTCGGAACCCCGAGCGCCGCTGAAGTACGAATACTCGACCGGCGCGTCCTCGTACACGGCCACGAGATCGATTCCGCCTTCCGAGATCATCACCGCCTCGCTGGCGGTCAGCTTCTTGCCCTCGATGTGCGTGGTGCGGCTGTAGTAGCGGCCGACGAACGAGTAGCCCTTCTGCTGCAGGCAGAGAAGATCGGCGGAGGTGACGGCGCTGGAGGAATCACAACCCTGAAGCATGCTCATTTCTCCTGAACGTCGGCGCGCGAGCGCGGCTCGACTTCGTAAGTGGATTCGTATTGGCTGCTGAAACCGGTCACGCGAATCGTACGGCCTGCGCGCAGTTTCGCACCAGCGAGACGACTGGGGGCCTCCGGCGGGCCGGCCCGGCCGGCAGCGCTTGTTGGCCAGCCCGGACGCACCGTGTACTCCTGAACGCGGCTCTCGGCAGCCGCACGTGTTCCGTAAGCGCTGCCGGCCGCCCGCACGACGATGACGGCCTTCGCATGGCGTCGAAGCTTAGCAACCTCTTAGGAACCCGCGGCGCGGCGCGCGCGTTCGCGAGCACCTTTTCCGATCAGGCTAGGAAGTTCTTAGGAACCGCGATTTCTGCGCGCGCCTAGATTGCGGGGCAGGAGGAATCACGAGTGACTACCACCACCATGATCGAGCCCGCCACCGCCGCCGCGCTCGAGACCATGCTGCTCATCCGCACGTTCGAAGAGAAATCCGCGGAGCTGCAACGCACGGGCAAGTCGGGCAGCATGTGCACGTCCGTGGGCCAGGAAGCATCGTCCACGGGCGTCGTCAGCGCGCTGGCGAAGCAGGACCTCATTCTCACCAACCACCGCAGCGCGGGACATCTGCTGGCGCGCGGCGCCGATCCGGGACGCCTCTTCGCCGAGATCATGGGCAAGGCCACGGGCTACTGCAAAGGCAAGAGCGGAAGCCTGCACATCTCCGTGAAAGAGCTGGGCGTCGTGTTGACGTCGACCATCGTCGGCGGCGAGCTGTCGCTGTCGACGGGCGTGGGGCTCTCGCTGTCGATGCAGGAGACGGATGCCATCGCGGTCGTCTTCTTCGGCGACGGCGCCGCGACGGAAGGCATCTTCCACGAAGCGCTGAATCTCGCCGCCGTGTGGAATCTGCCCGTGCTCTTCGTC
>DATLBM010000297.1:0-7575 GCA_035526885.1 Thermoanaerobaculia bacterium
GAAGAGCTTCCTCGGCGACTTCCTCTTTCACGGCAACGTGCATGAGCTGGCCGTCGACGGCGTCACGCGTGTCGACAACGACGCCATCGTCTTCGCCGGCGATGCCATTCGCGAGCAGGCCGCGAAGCTCGCCCCGTCGTCGATCGCGCGCGTCGCCGCCACCCACGCGAAAGGCGTCGACGCCGCGCTCCTTTGGCTCGATGCAGGCGAGCCGCAACGTGCAGCGGAAGTGCTGGACGCCGCGGAGTGGACGGTCGACGACATCCGCCGGGTTCCACGATCGATCCTCACGCCGCAGGCGGCATCGCGTTACGCGCACATGCTCATCGACGCCGGCCGGTATCGCGACGCGCGCGACATCGCACCGCACGACGAGCTCGTGCTCGCGCGCGCCGAGCGGCGCATGGGCGACTACGCGACCGCGCTGATGCGCCTGGAGCGTCTCCCGCCGTCCATCGAGAAAGCGGAAGTGCTGCGCCTTCTCGATCGCGAAGACGAAGCGCGGCGCGCGCTCGACGAATTCACTCCCGCGAACGAAGAGCAGCGCATTCGCCGCGACTACGAGCGCAACCTCCTCGGCGAAACGACCGCGCTGCCGCGCGATCACTACCTCGCCGCGCGGCTCGCGTTCGACGGCGCGGAAGCGCACCGCCGCGCGCGCAACGTCATCGAGCGCGTCGATGCCTCGCTCGATCGCGTCTTCACGACTTTCTCCGCCGGCAAGTGGGATGACGCTCGCGCCATCGCCGTCGAGGCGTTGCAGGAAGTCGAGGAAACGCAGGGCGATCGCGCCGCCGGCGGCATCCTCTTCACCCTCGCGTACCTCGCCGCGGACGACGGCCAGTTCGCGCACGCGTCGCTGCGCATCGCGCGGCTGCGGCAGTTCTACACGTCCACCAAAGACAAGCTCCGCCTCGCCGAGCTGCATCTCCTCGAAGCGCATCTCGATTTCTGCCGCGGACGCTTCGCCGACGCGCGCCGCAACGCGGAGACGATCTACGCCGAGCGCCGCGCACACGATCAGATCCGCGAAGCCGCGGCACTGATTCTCGACGAGCTGGATTGGATGGAAGGCAGGCGCGGCCCGCGCCGCGCCACCGGAACCTCGGGCAACGTCGAGCTCACGCGGCGCCGCGAGCGCGTCTACTCCGGCCGGCCGCTCGAATTCTTCGAGCAGCGCAAGGCCATCCAGGAGGGACGCGCCGAGCGCTCGGAGACCGCGCCGGCGGAAGTCGAGCTGCGCGCGCTGCGCGCGGCCGCGACACGCGAGTTCCCGTTCTCCGCGAACGACTTCGACGTCCCCTGGTGCTTCGCCACGCGCAATCGCCTCGGGCAGTGGAATGCCATCGGCTCCCTGGCCTTCGACAACGGCGGCGGCGCGGACTGGATCGAAGTCAGCGAGCGCGATCGTCTTTTCGTGGACGGCTGCGCGCGCTGGAGCACGGAAGGACGCGATGCCGTCGCGGCGATCTTCCGCATGCGCTCGGAGAACCATCGCCTGCGCCGCCTCACGGAGCTCGACGATGCGAAGCCGGTCCGTGGCTCCATCGACGGCATCGTCGGCAACTGCGCGGCCATTCGCGAGCTGGAGTCGCTCGTCGCGCGCGTCGCCAAGCGCGACGTCGCCGTGTGCATCCTCGGCGAGTCGGGCACCGGCAAGGAGCTCGTCGCTCGCGCCATTCACCGGCAATCGTCGCGGAGACAGAAGCCCTTCACGCCCGTCAACTGCGCGGCGCTGCCGGAGAACCTCGTCGAGAGCGAGTTGTTCGGCCACGTGCGCGGCGCGTTCACCGGCGCGGACCGCGATCGCGCGGGCCTCATCGAGAGCACCGACGGCGGCACGCTCTTCCTCGACGAGATCGGCGAGCTGCCGCCGGCGACGCAGGCCAAGCTCCTGCGTTTTCTGCAGGAGGGCGAGTTCCGCCGCGTCGGCGACACGCAGAATCGCTCCGCCGACGTGCGCATCGTCAGCGCCACGAACCGCAAGCTCGACGCGGCGGTCGAGGAAGGCCGCTTCCGCGATGATCTCTACTACCGCGTGCGCGGCGTCGAAGTGTCGCTGCCGCCGTTGCGCGAGCGCGGCGCGGACATCCTTCTCCTCGCTCGCCACTTCATCGCCATCGAGCGCGAGAAGCATCGCAGCGGACCGGCGTCGCTGTCGCCGGATACCGAGGCGATCTTCGCGGCGTATGCGTGGCCGGGAAATGTGCGGGAGCTGCAGAACACGATCCGCGGTGCTCACGCCATGGCCGGCGAGGCACGTGAGATCGCGGTCGAGCATCTCCCCGAGCGATTGCGCGCGGTGGCGCCATCGCGGACCATCGCCGGCTCGTACCAGGACGCGGTGGTGCGGTTCAAACGCGATCTCATCGAGACCTCGCTTCTGCACGCGCGCGGCAACCAGAATCAGGCCGCGGCCCTGCTGCGCATGTCCCGGCAGGCGCTCGCGTATCAGATACGAGAATTAGGCATTCTCGTGAAGAGCTAGTTACAGCTCGCCCCGCGCGCTCGTAACACCCGTAGAATCCGCGTCAACAATCATGTTTCGCAAGGCCGCACTGGTTCTTCTCGCGCTGTCGCTCGGCGGATGCGCTCTTTACAGCGAAGTCGACGTGACGCCGTTGACGCTGCTGCCGACCAACATCGACCGCGGCGCGGACATGCAGCAGATGCTGCGCAAGTCCGATTACCTGCGCGCGATCGAGCTGGCGTCGACGGTCGACTCGCGGCGCAACGCCACGGAGCTGGGCGCACTCGGCAGCGCCTACCTCGCCGCCGGCCGTTACACCGACGCGCGGGGACGCCTGCGCGCGGCGCTCGATCTCGATCCGTTCCGCACCACGTACGCGCAGATCGCCTGGGATCTCTCGCAGGTCGAATATCTCTCCAACAACTTCGAGTCGAGCCTGGACTGGGCGCTCATCGCGCAGGAGCGCGGTCTGAACATCCGCCAGTGGCATCTCGAGTACCTGCGCGCGCTCTCGGCGACGAGCGTCTACAAATTCAGCGGCGAGCCGAGCGACACGCTGAAGTTCAAGTTCGGACGTCCCGACGTGCCGCGCCTGAACGTGCGCGTGGGCAGCGGCCATGAGGTCGAGGCCATCATCGACTCCGGCGCCGTGGTCTCGATCATGTCGCAGCGGCTGGCCGAGCAACTCGCGGTCAAGTCGCTGGGCACCTTCGAAGGCACGTTCTACGGGCTCCTCGGCGAGCCGATCCCGGTGAAGTTCGCGATGCTCGACCGGCTCGAGCTGGGCGGCGTGATCGTGGAGAACGTTCCGGTCGCGATCATGCCCGACGAGAAGATGCGCTTTCTCATCAGCCGCCGCGACGGCACGCAGTTCCACATGGATTTCCTCCTCGGCTCGAACCTGCTCAAGGAGTTCCGCATCGAGCTCGATTTCGATCACTCGCGCGTGACGTTCACGCGACTCACGGAGAAGGACCGCAAGCCGGACCCCGAGCAGAATCTCTTCTTCGAAGGATTCCGCCCGCACGTGCGCGGCGCGATCAACCGGCGCGCCTGGTACATCTTCATCCTCGACACGGGCTCGGAGGTGACGTTCCTCAACGAGTCGCGCGTGGGGTCGCTGCCCGTGCAGACTTTCGGCGGAGGACACACCGCCATGCTGCAAGGCCTCGGCGGCTCGATGAAGCGCGGCGGGAAACTGGAGAACGTGGAGATCGGCATCGGCGAGTGGGGCGGCAAGTTCAAGACGCTGCCGATGTATCAGGCCGCGGACCGCGATCAGGCCGTGGGCATCATCGGCCAGAACTTCCTGAAGAACTTCAACGTGGTGATCGACTTCGGCCGGATGCGGGTGGATTTGAAGCGGCGCTGAAGCCGACGCGGCCCGCTTCCGCCGCGATCTTCGAACCTGCACGGGCGTCACGCCGAGGGCCGCGCGGCTTAGCGCGGAGCGAAGCGACCCCTACTCCTTCTTCTTCGTCTTCTTCCGCTCCGCCCACCCTTCCACCACTCGCTGCGGCGTGCGGCTCAGCGCAAGCGAATCGGGCGGCACGTCCTTGGTGATCGTCGATCCCGCGCCGACGTAGGCGCCCCGGCCGATCGTCACCGGCGCCACCAGTTGCGAGTCGGAGCCGATGAACGCGCCGTCCTCGATCGTGGTCTTGTTCTTGTTCACGCCGTCGTAGTTGCACGTGATGGTGCCGGCGCCGATGTTCACGTCCGCGCCGATGTCGGCGTCGCCGAGATACGAGAGATGCGACGCTTTGGCGCCTTCGCCGAAGACGGCTTTCTTCGTTTCCACGAAGTTGCCGACTTTCACGCGCCGCCCGAGCTTCGTGCCGCCGCGCAGATGCGAGTACGGTCCGACCGAGGCCTGATTCTCGATGATCGCGTCCTCGGCCACGGTGCCGGTCTTGATGTGCACGTCGTCGCCGACGGTCACGTTCATGAGATGCACGCCCGGATCGATGACGCAGCCCTCGCCGATGCGCGTCGAGCCCTCCAGCGTGACGAACGGGTAGACCACCGTGTCGGGACCGATGGTCACCGTGGAGTCGATGACTACCGTGTCGGGATTGCGGAACGTCACGCCTTCGCTCATCAGTCGCGCGACGACGCGGCGCTGAATCTCACGCTCCACCTGCGCCAGCTCGCCGCGCGAGTTCACGCCCAGGGCTTCGATCGGATCTGGGGCGATGACGGCGCCGACGCGATGTCCGGCCTCGCGAATCACCGAGAGCAGATCGGTGAGGTAGTACTCCTTCTGCGCGTTCTCGGGACGAAGATTGCGGAGGTTGTCGAAGAGATGCTCGCCGTTGAAGACGTAGATGCCGGCGTTCACCTCGCGAATCCGCTTCTGCTCGTCGGACGCGTCTTTGGCCTCGACGATGCGCGTCACGGTGCCGTCGGAGTCGCGCACGATGCGGCCGTACATCGCGGGATCGTCGAGCTCCATGGTCAGCAGCGTGAGTGCGTTGCCGCTGCGCTCGTGCTCTTCGAGCAGGTTCCGCAGCGTCTCGATGCGCGTGAGCGGCACGTCGCCGCTGAGGATCATCACGCGCTTCTGCGGATCGATGTGCTCCGCGGCCTGCAGCACCGCGTGACCGGTGCCGAGCTGTTGTTCCTGCACGGCGAAGCGCGCGCGGTTGCCGACGGATTTCTGCACCGCCTCGCGCTGGTAGCCGATGACCATGACCGGTTCCGTCGGGGAAAGGTCGGAGGCGAGGTCGAGGACGTAGTCGATGATCGGGCGTCCCGCGGCTTCGTGCAGGATCTTGATCTTGCCCGACTTCATGCGCGTGCCCAGGCCCGCGGCGAGGATGATCACTTCCAGGTTCTGATTCATTCTTTTCTCATGCGCTCGAGCGTGCGGCCGTAGCGATCGTAGAGTTGGAACACGGTCTGCGCCAGCGCGTTGGGATCGTGCCGCACGAAGTTGCCCTCTGCAATGATGTCGCCGAAGAAGGGCGTCACGCCGAGGGCGCGGATTTCTTCGAGATCGAACTGCACGGGCACCTGATTTTCGGCTGCGTACATTTCGAGGATCGATTCCGAGGGGCGGCGCCCGTTCAGCACCATCACGTCGACGACCAGGCCCGCGTGCTCGACGATCGCGCGCAGATGATCCTGCGCGCTGTACGTATCCGTCTCGTTGGGCTGGGTCATGACGTTGCAGATGTACACGCGCAGCGCCTTGGCGTTGCGAAGCGCGTCCGCGAGCGGTGCGATGGCGAGGTTCGGCAGCACGGATGTGTAGAGCGATCCCGGTCCGATCAGGATGAGGTCCGCCTCCGCCAGCGCGTCGAGCGCGCGCTGCGTGGGCTGCGCGTCGTCGGCGTCGAGCTCGAGTCTCGTGATGCGCGCGTGACGCACGGCCGTACGCGGTTCTTCGCCGATGTGCGAGCCGCTGATCGCCACTTCACCGACCAGCACGGAGCCGTCTTCCAGCGTGGCGCGCAGGCGCACGTCCGCGAGCGTGGACGGATAGATCTCGCCGCGGATGGCCAGCACTTCCGACGCCGCGAGCACGGCGTTGTCGAAGCTGCCCGTGATGTCGGTCATCGCGGTGAGCAGGAGGTTGCCGAGGGAGTGGCCTTTGAGCGCGGAGTCGGTGTCGAAGCGATAGTTGAAGAGCTGCGAGAGCAGTTGTTCTTCCTCGGCCAGCGCCACGATGCAGTTGCGGATGTCGCCCGGCGGCAGCATGCCGAACTCCTTGCGCAGCACGCCGGAACTGCCGCCTTCGTCGGTGACGGTGACGATGGCGCCGAGCGAGGCGATGGTCCACGCGCCGTCCGCGTCGACGTACGTTTTCAGCCCGCGCAGCAGCGTCGACAGGCCGGTGCCGCCGCCGATGGCGACGATGTTGAGTCCGGACGCGGGCATCCCGCGCGATTACACCACGCGGCGCGTCTTCACGCGAATGATCAGCTCCTTGCCGCCGCGCGCGATGGTCAGCTCGTAGCGCTGATCGGGCTTGCGGAACATCCGCCGGACCGAGTCCAGCTCGCGCGGCGTGACCGCGCGTCCGTCGATCGCGCGCAGCTCGTCGCCCTCGCGCAGTCCCGCCTCGACCGCCGCGGTCTTCGGGATCAGCGACTGCACGACGATCGAACGGAACGAGGTGTCGCTCGCGGCCAGCGTCGCGCCGAGCATGTCGATCTCGATCGGCTCGCCGAAGTTCGCGTTCCTGGTCAGGTACAGCTCCTTGCGGCCGTAGTCGATCTGCAGCGTGAAGCGGCGCAGGATCTCGCCGCCGAGAATGCCGTCGACTTCGGCGTTGCCGAGGAGGCCTTTCATGCTGTTCGAGAGCATGGCCACGGGCTTGTCGAACGTGAAGCCGGCGAATTCGAGCTTGCCGATGCGGCCCGTGCGCTCGGTGGTCGCGCCGCCGACGCCGAGTCCGAGCGCGGTGTCGATGCCGTCGGGCATTTCGATGTGATGGCGTTTCACGAACGAGCGCGTGAGGATGAGGCCCGGACCGGCGCCGGTGTCGAGATGCAGGCGCGCGGGAACGGTGCGTCCATCGGGGAGCGTGAGGCGCACGTCGACCTGCGGGATGCTGCCGTGCACGAACTGCAGCGGCACGCGCACGCCCGTGCTCGTGAAGGACTTCCGTTCGTGAAACGCGACCGCGCTGCGCTCGTAGTCGATCTCCACGACGTACGCGTTGAACACCTCGCGTCCGAGAACGCCGTCCACGGGCGAGCCGGCGCGCAAAAGGATCGGCTCCATCGGAATCAGCGCCACGCGCGCGGCGGGCACGCGCACGTCGCCGCCCACTTCGAACACGAGGTTCTCCGCGACGCCGACATTCACCGATCCCGCCGCGCCCTGCGCCTGCATCTGCCCGGTGGAGCGGAGGCCGCGCGCGGCGGCGTAGCTCTTCTCCACGACGGTCGAGGCGGCGCCGGTGTCGAGGATGAACTTCGACGGCGGCAGATCGTTCACCTCGACGTCGACCACCACGCGGTTTCCGCGGATCTCCGCGGGCACGCGCGCCACCTCGCGCGCTTGCAACGAAAGGGCGGCCAGGAGGAGCAGGATCGTGCGGCGCATACACGAGAGACGAAAACGCGCGGCGAATGTTCCCAAGTGTCATCCTGAGC
>DATLBM010000298.1:0-11907 GCA_035526885.1 Thermoanaerobaculia bacterium
CTCGTAGGTCGGGCCGGAGAGGCCGAGATAGACGCCTTCCTGCACTTTCAGTCCCTGGGCCGCGGCCACTTCTTTCGCGATCGCGCGCAGCGACTCGGCGTACGCGTCGCTCATGTCGGGGAAGCGCACGCCCAGCTCGTCCACGTTTTTTCCGCGCAGCGGATTCACGCCCATGAAGTTGATGTGATCGGAGATCAGCATCAGATCGCCGGGGCTGTACGACGTGTTGATGCCGCCCGCGGCGTTGGTGACGATCAGCTTTTTGATGCCGAGGCGTCCGAGCATGCGGGAGAGGAACATGACCTCTTCCATCTCGTAGCCTTCGTAAAAGTGCACGCGGCCCTGCATCACCGCCACGTCCGCTCCGCGCGCGCGGCCGAGGATGAGCCGGCCCTGGTGGCCGATGACGGTCGATGCTCGCGCGCCGGGGATGTCGCCGTACGGGATGGCGGTCTCGATCTCGACGGCGTCGACGACATCGCCGAGACCGGAGCCGAGGATGACGCCGGTCTGGGGCTGGAGCGCGGACTTGCTGCGAACGAATGCAACGGCCTCGTCGAGAGCTTTCAGCATGGCGGCGGAGTATAAGCGACGGTGGCGCGCGAGGTGCCGTATCAACGGTCGTCATGCGTGCCCTGGTGCCCCTGGTTTGCGTGGTCCTCTTCGCACTCTCCGCTTTTGCTTTCGATGAGATCCCCGCCGCGCCGCTGGAGCTCACGCAGATCGAGCCGTGGTTCCCGGCGCTGGCCACGGACGGCGAGAATTACTTCGCGGTGTGGTCCGACCGGCGCGATCCGCGGCGCCCCGCGGTGTACGGCGCGCGCATCACGCCCGATCGCGAAGTGCTCGATCCGGTGGGCGTGCCACTCCTCGAAGGCACCGACCCGATCTCCATCGCTTACGGCCTCGGGCGTTACTTCATCCTCGGCCGCTCGCTGCGTTTCGTGATCGTCGATCGCGAGGCGCGCATCGTGGCGCGGGGCGTGGTGGCGAACGAGCCCGCGGCGCAGAGCGCGCAGGTTTTGTTCAACGGCAGCGACTTCGTGACGTTCTGGTCGAACAACGCCGTGCGCACGGCCACCCTCGATCCGTTCGGCAACATGGTGCGCTGGCCCGACAACGTGGTTTCGGACCGGCCGGTGTTGTTCCACTCCGCGGCGACCGACGGCGCGAGAATCCTGGTGACGTACACCGCCGGCACGAACCTCTACGTCGCGGGCACGTCGCTCGTCGGCGAGCGGCTGTTTGCGGACAAGCTCATTTCCGAGACCGCGGGCTGGTGGACGCCCGCGACGATCGCAGCCGCGCGCGGCCAGTTCGCGTTGACGTGGCTCAGCGACGAAACGCCCGATGACACGTTCGACACGAAGGTGCGCACGATGCGGCTGGACGCGAACGGCGACGCGCTCGGGCCGTCGCTGATCGCGATTCCGTGGAACGCGCAGGCACGCATGATCGCCACCGAAGACGGCTTCCGCCTGTACGAGCAACAGGAACTGCGGGTGATGAAGTACACGCTGACGAACGAGCTCGCGCCGGCGACGGCCACACCGGTCGTCGACCGGCAGCGCCCGGACGTGGTGACCGCCTTCGCGGTCGCCGAAGGGCCGGGCGGCACGATGGTGCTGGCGACTTTCGGCCATCCGTTCCCGTATCCGCCGGCGATCGGACTCTACGCCGCCGACGGCGACACGCAGGATGCGCCCGTGCTCGTCTCGCGCGCGGGAACCACGCAGACGGAGCCCGACGTCGCGATCGGCGACGACGGAATGCTGGTGGTCTGGAACGAGCGCGAGCGGCCGCACGTCGGCGCAACGTTCTTCGCGTCGAACGGCACGAGCCGCACGTTCGACGTGGCCGAGAAGGGTTCGGGGCCGGCAGTGGCCACGCAGGGCCGCGCGTACCTCGTCGCGTGGACGGGATTCACGGGCTCGCGCGCGCGCGTGATCCAGGACGGCTTCGTGATCGGCGACGAGATCGACCTCCGCGCCGGCAACTCGGTCGTCGCGGCCGCGCGGGAGGGCAACGACTTCGTCGTCGCCGCAACCGGAGGAACCCTCGGCGCACCACTGCAGCTCTCGCGCATCAACAACGTCGGCCACGTCGTGTCGCAGTCCACTTTCGCCGCGCCGGCGCAGTTGGTGTCGCGCGTGGCGCTGGCGTGCGATCGCGGAGAGTGTCTCGTGACCTGGGTCGAGCAGACGTTCACGCCGGGATGTTTTCCGTACCGCTGCGCCGTCTACGAACAGGTGATGGCCATGCCGTTCGACGCATCGCTCACGCCGCGGTACTCGTCGCCGATCGCGCTGACGCAGCGGGAGAACATCCGCACGAACGATCTCGACGTCGCCGCATTCGACGGCTCGTACGCGGTGGCCTGGCAGAGCACGGGCGGCATCGTGACGGCGCGCACGATCTCGCAAGGGCAGCAGCTGGGAACGGCGTTCACGCTTCCGGGCTCCAGCGTGGCCGTCGAGCGCGAGTCCGGCGGCTGGCTGCTCGTGCGTGAAGTGAACACGGAGCTCGTGACGGCGCACTTCACCGCCGATCATCTCGACGCCGGCGCGCCGCTCGCGCACGACGCGCAGTGGCGCAGCGCACCCGCGCTCGCGCGCAAGGGCGAGCAGATCGTGCTGGCGTACGAGCGCACGACGATCGGCGAGGCCGCGGGCGGTGTCGTGCGCGCGTACGTGGCCGATCTTCCGCCGTCGGCGCCGAGGCGCAGGACCGCGCGCCACTGAATCTCTCGTTGACATCGCGCGACGCGCTCTGCTACTAGCTCGGGTCGGTTCACCACACCGAAAAAGAGAACGGAGCCGCACGATGGAGCGATTTACCGCGCTGATCGGATTCCTGGCCATCCTGGCCATCGCCTGGGGCATTTCCACGAACCGGAGAGCGATCAACTGGCGGCCCGTGATGTGGGGTCTGCTGATTCAGATCGTCGTGGCCATCTTCGTGCTCAAGGGCGAGCCGATCGCCGCGTTCTTCGGCCCGTTTGCTCCGCCGCTCGAGCAGTGGGGCGCGGCGCTGATCTTCATCGCCGTGGCCGTCGTCGTCTCGCAGATCGCCAAGCGCGTGGCGCCCGGCGCACGCCGCATCCTCTGGGGGATCTTCGGCATCTTCGCGCTGCTGATCTTTCTCGCGTACAACCTGCTTCGCTACCTCTTCGAGACGATGAAGCACGTCGTGACGAGCCTCATCGCGTACACCGAGGAAGGCTCGAAGTTCGTGTTCGGCGCGCTGGGCGCGCAGAACGGCAACATGGGCTTCATCTTCGCCACGCAGGTGCTGCCGACGATCATCTTCATCGCCTCGATCTTCGCCATCCTCTATTACCTCGGCGTGATGCAGCTGGTGGTGAAGTTCTTCGCGAAGATGATGTCGCGCTTCATGGGCGCGTCGGGCGCGGAGTCGACCTCCGTGGCGGCGTCGATCTTCATGGGGCAGACCGAGGCGCCGCTGACCATTCGTCCGTTCCTGCCGGAGATGACCCGCTCCGAGCTGATGACCATCATGACCGCGGGCATGGCGCACATCTCCGGCGGCATCATGGCCGCGTACGTGCTCGTCGCGAAAGTGGACGTCATTCACCTGCTCACGGCCGTGATCATGACCGCGCCCGGCGCGATCATGATGGCCAAGATCATCGTGCCGGAGACCGAAGTGCCGAAGACCGGCGGCGACGTCGAAGTGGTCGTGCCGAAGCAGGACGTGAACGTCATCGACGCCGCCGGCCGCGGCGCCATCGAAGGCCTGCATCTCTCGCTGAACGTGGCCGGAATGCTCATCGCCTTCATCGCGCTCGTGGCGATGGTGAACGGCATCTTCGGCTACGTGCACGGCGTGTGGGCGTGGTTCCCGGCCAGCCTGGACATCGTCCTCGGCTTCATCTTCCGCCCGATCGCCTGGGCCATGGGCGTGTCGTGGAAGGACAGCCTCACGGTCGGCAATCTCCTGGGCACGCGCATGGTGCTGAACGAGTTCGTGGCCTTCGTGAAACTGGGCGAGCCGGGCGTGGGCAACATGCTCGATCACCGCAGCTTCGTCATCACCACGTACGCGCTGTGCGGGTTCGCGAACTTTTCGTCGATCGCCATCCAGATCGGCGGCATCGGCTCGCTCGCACCGTCGCGGCGCGGCGATCTGGCGCGGCTGGGACTGCGCGCAATGATCGCAGGCACGCTGGCGAACTTCCTCACGGCCACGATCGCTGGGGTGCTGCTCTAACGATCAGGGGAACGACCGGGAGCGCCTCCGGCGGGCCGGCGCGGCCGGCAGCGCTGCTTGGCCCAGCCTGGCCGCACGGTGTACTAAGCGCTGCCGGCCGTGCCGGCCCGCCGGAGGCGCTCTCGTCGTCCCCCAAGCGTCAGCGCAACGTGGCGAGCACCGCGCGGAAGTCCTCCGGCACCGGCGCCTCGTACGACACCGTCGCGCCGGTGCGCGGATGCTCGAACGTGATCTTCGCGGCGTGCAGCATCTGTCTTTCCAGCGACGACAGCACCTTCTGAATCTTCTTGTCCGGGATGCCGCGCCACTGCGGGCCGGAGTAGAGCGGGTCGCCGACGATCGGGTGTCCGAGGTGCTTCATGTGGACGCGGATCTGATGGGTGCGGCCGGTGCGGAGGCGGCAGCGCAGCAGCGACGCGTAGCGCAGGCGTTCCGCCACTTCGTAGTCCGTGATGGCGTTGCGGCCGCCGGAAATGACGGCCATGCGTTTGCGGTCGCGCGGATCGCGTCCGATTGCGGCTTCGACGGTGCCGCGATCGCTGGCGGGAGTGCCGTAGACGAGCGCGACGTACTCCTTGCGCACGCGCTCGCTGTTCCAGTTGGCCGTGAGCTTGCGATGCGCCTCGTCGTGTTTTGCGATCACCATCACGCCGCTCGTGTCCTTGTCGAGGCGGTGCACGATGCCGGGGCGGATCTCGCCGCCGACGCCGCTGAGATCCTTCACGTGAAACAAAAGTGCGTTGACCAGCGTCGAATCCGCGTGTCCTGCAGCGGGATGAACGACCAGGCCGGCGGGTTTGTCGACGACGACCACGTCCGCATCTTCGTAAATGACGGCGAGCGGAAGGTCCTGCGAGGCGATGCCGGCGGGCGCGGCCGGAGGCACCTCGATGACGACGCGCTGGCCCGTTTCGACGCGTTGCGAGACTTTCTTCGCGGGCGTGCCGTCGATGCATACACGTCCGGCGGTGACAAGATTGGCCAGGAAATTACGCGAATAGGAGGGAAAGAGATCGCCGAGTGCACGATCGAGGCGAAGGCCGTTCTCGGACTCGGTTACCATACGTTCCCGTGTCTCGCTCACGACCGGCGAGTATACGAAACACGAAGTTGTGACAGGTCCGCCGGGAACTACGTATAAGTTTGCGACAAATGGTGCTGCCTAAGGTATTCTTCGCCCACAGCTTTGGGTATGCCTTTGCAGCATACGGTTTGCTTCACCGCAGTTCAGTTCAAATTCACGGGCTTTGGTAAAGGGGAGATTATGTTCATGAAAAGACTAGGTATCGCGGCGGCCTTGGCCCTGTGCGCGTTCGGCGCATCCGCGAGCAACTTCCGCGCTGCGGATCAGGTGTACGTCCCGGTCGCGGGTCACGCCGGCGGCTCGAGCGGTACGTTCATCTCGGACGCCTACCTCGCGAACCTGTCGGGCGATTCGGTCGACGTTTCGGTCATCTACGTTCCGCGTGGCGAGAACACGGGCGGCACCGCGCCGGCCGGTCTCGAGGAGATCCGCGGCCGCATCACCCTGCGCCCCTACGAGCGCAAGGAGTTCCTCGACATCTTCGTCAACGCCCTCGGCAAGTCGAGCGGCTTCGGCCTGCTGATCTTCAACGGCTGCAAGACCGGCACGAGCTGCGGCACGGACCAGCAGGACGACACGGGCTTCAGCCAGAACTTCCGTCCGATCAGCGTCGAGACGCGCATCTACCAGGTCACTCCGCAGCGTCCGACCGAGACCACGGGCCAGCTCTTCTCGGGCATCCCCTGGTACAACTTCGTCAGCCGCCTGCAGAGCAACGTCGAGCTGGACAAGGTCTTCATCACCGGTCTCACGAACACGGGCGGTGCCGGCCAGGCGGGCACGTTCCGCGCGAACATCGGCGCGGTGAACGCGTCCGAGTGGAACGCGACCGAGATCGTCTTCACCCTCTACCAGGGCACGCTCACCGATGCCGACAAGAAGGCCGAAGCGGTTCGCCAGCTCGGACCTCTCGGCAACCAGCTGTACGGCTTCGACGACCTGTTCCGCCAGAGCAACGGCAGCGTCTTCCGCGGCTCGAACTACTTCGTGGTCGTCTCGCAGCGTGGCGGCGGCCCGGTCAACAACCCGCCGTCGTCCTGCGTCGACGGCTGCCCGGCTTTCCTCGCGTACGGCTCCGTGCTCGACAACATCTCGGGCGACGCCACGACGATGGAAGCGCAGTACATGGTTCCGCTCTCCGAGGACGTGCTCGACGTGCTGTACCCGACCAGCGCCGGCAAGAAGCCCGCGCGCCGCACGGCCCGTCACTGAGCTTCGCACATGCGATTCACCGAAAAGCCGCGCCGGAAGGCGCGGCTTTTTTTGTTGCTGCTGATGCTCGCCGCGTCGGGCGTGACCGCGGATGAAGTCGCGGACGCGCGAAAGCTTTCCGAGGCGCGGCCGCAACATCCGACGCTGCTGTACCGGCTGGCGTTGGCGCTGGAGAAGAACGGCCAGCGCGAGGAAGCCGTGCGCGCGCTGGAGCGCCTCGCGGCGATGGGCTTCGTCTACAACGTCGAAAAGGACTTCCCGCACGAACGCTATGCGGAGGTGCGGAAGCGCATCGCCCGGAACGCGGAACCGATCGGGAAGTCGCGGCGCGAATTCACGATCGATCGCATCGGACTCATTCCGGAAGGGATGGCCTTCGACGGCAAGCGGTTCTTCGTCGGCAGCGTCCGCTCGAAGACGATCTTCGCGGACGGGAAAGAGTTTGCCACGGCGCGGTGGGGCGTCTTCGGCATGTGCGCGGATCCGAAACGCGGCGTGCTCTGGGCGACGACGACCGCGCTGCCGCAGGTGGAGGGCTTCGTCGAAGAGGACAAAGGCAAGTCCGCGCTGCTGAAGATCGACCTGCGCAGCGGCACAGTGCTGGAGACGTTCGTCGTCGAAGGAGCGCATCACTTCGGCGACGTCACCGTGGCGCCGGACGGCGAGGTCTACGTCAGCGACAGCGCGTCGCCGGTGATTTACGTTCTGCGCAAGACGCTGGAGCCGTTCGTCAAGCGCGACTTCGTGTCGCTGCAGGGACTGGCGGTGAGTGGCCGCACGCTCTACGTCGCCGACTACTCGAAAGGTCTCTTCGCCATCGACCGCCGCACGCTCGACGTGCAGCCGCTGCGAGTGCCCTCGAACGTCTCGCTCCTCGGCGTCGACGGAATCTACGCCGTCGATGCCACGACGCTGGTCGCCACGCAGAACGGAACGAGCCCGAATCGCATCATCCGCATCCGTCTGGCGCCGGGCGGTTTGCGCGTCATCGCGGTGGACACGCTCCTCGCCAACAGGCCCGAGCTCGGCGACCCCACGCTGGGCGTCGTGGCGAACGATCGCTTTTTCTTCAACGCGCGGGGAGGATGGGACTTGTTCGGCGAGGACGGGAAGATTTCGGACCCTCTGAAGCTTTCAGAGGCAGTTGTGCTTTCGGTCACGGTGAAGTAGTCCGTCACCGCGTTGTAACCGCCGGAAACGGTGTGTTAGTATTCGACGGCTTTCGAGCAGGTCTTTCGAAAGCGGCCGATCGGCCGCTTTTTTTGTTGTAAGGGGAAAATTCAGAAGGCATGAGCAGTGGATTGGCGGAACAGGTCGAGCAGCAGATCCAGCGGATTGTCGAATCCGAGGGGCTGGAGCTCGTCCATATCGATTACCGCCGCCAGGGTCATGGGTTTCTGCTCCGCATCGACATCGACAAGGAAGGCGGCGTGACCGTCGACGACTGCTCGCTGATTTCGCAGCAGGTCTCGACCTGGCTCGACGTCGAAGATCCGATCCCGGGCGAATTCGAGCTGCAGGTGTCCTCGCCGGGACTGGATCGCAAGTTCTACAGACCCGTGGATTACGAGAAGTTTCAGGGCCGGCTGGTGCGCGTGAAGACGAGCAAAGCCATTCGCGGCCTGCACGTGATCGTGGGCCGGCTCAAATCTTTCGATGGTGCAGAGGTGGTGGTGACGGATCCGGTGATGAAGAAGGATCCCGATTACGTCATCCCGCTCGACGACATCAAGGAAACACGACTGGAAGTGGAGATCTGATGTTCAACGACAAAGACATCAAGGCGCTGGCGTACGAGAAGTCGATCGAGCCCGATCGCGTGTACGCGGCGCTGGAAGACGCCCTTTCGACCGCCGCGCGCAAGTACTACAAGACGCGCGAGCCGATCGAGGCGAAGATCAATCGCGCCGACGGCTCGGTGATCGTCATGGCGGTCAAAGAGATCGTCGTCGACGAGAACGAGATCGAAGACCCGCAGGCGCAGTGGACGCTCGCCCAGGCGCAGAAGGCCGAGCCGAGCGCCGAAGTGGGCGGCGTGATCCGTCTTCCCTACATCACCAAGGAAGTCGTGGACGTGGTCAAGGACCCGAACACGCAGATCCGCACTTACGAAGCGCAGAAGCTCGACTCCGAAGTGGAGCAGGGCGACGAAGTGAAGATCACGCTCACCGGCAACGCGGCCGAGTTCGGACGCATCGCCGCGCAGTCGGCCAAGCAGGTCCTGTATCAGAAGGTCCGCGAGGCCGAGCGCGAGAAGGTCTTCAACGAATTCAAGGACAAGATGGGCGAGCTCGAGAACGGCTACGTGAAGCGTTTCGAGCGCGGCGACATGATCATCGATCTCAACGGCAAGACCGAGGGGATCATCCCGCGCCATCACCAGTCGCGGGCCGAGCGCTACTCGCAGGGCGACCGCATCAAGGCCGTCATCGCCGACGTGCACACGCAGCCCAAAGGTCCGCAGGTCGTGCTCTCGCGCACGGATCCGCGCCTGCTCATCAAGCTCTTCGAGATGGAAGTGCCGGAGATCTACGACGGCACGGTGGTCATCAAAGGTGCCGTCCGCGAGCCGGGTGAGCGCGCCAAGATCGCGGTCATGTCGCGCGAGCGCGACGTCGATCCGGTCGGCGCGTGCGTGGGCATGAAGGGCTCGCGCGTGCAGTCGATCATCCGCGAGCTGCGCGGCGAGAAGATCGACATCATCCCCTGGCACGAAGACATCGTGAACTACGCCCAGAACGCGCTCGCGCCGGCGAAGATCACGCGCGTCTCGGTCACCAGCGACGAAGCCGCTCACCGCCCGCACCTCGACGTCATCGTCGACAACGATCAGCTCTCGCTGGCCATCGGCAAGCGCGGACTGAACGTGCGTCTGGCGGCGGAGCTCATCGGCGCGAAGATCGACATCAAGTCGGAAGAGGAAGTGAAGGGCGAGGTCGCCGACGCGCTCGCGGCCATGCTCCAGGAAGCGATGGCCGAGTCCCGCGCGCAGACCTCGGTCCGCGAGATCGAGGACATGCCCGACGAATGGGCGCAGCTCCTCGAAGACGCCGGCTACGACGACCTCGACTCGGTCATCAACGCGTCGGTCGAGGACCTCACCGCCATTGACGGCGTGGATGACGACGCGGCCGCGCAGATGATCGAGCTGGCGCGCAAGCACGAGCAGGTCGACGAGATCGAGGGCGACACGGGCGAGTCCGAAGACGAGGACGACGAAGAAGAGCAGCCCGGCGACGAACCAGAAGAAGACACAGAGGAAGCCTCGGACGAACAAGAAGCCGAGGCTTCGGTGGAATGACCACCATGTGACACGCGAACGACGGCGGAAATCCCAAGGAGATTGAATGGCGGCAGCAAAGATCAAAGTGAGCGACATCGCGAAGAAGATGGGCAAGTCCGAAAAGGACGTGATCTTCCAGCTTCAGTCGCTCGGCGCGGAGATCACCGACGCGAGCCAGGTGCTCGAGCCGGAGGTGATCCAGGCGCTCATCACCGGCAAGAAGCTGGTGACGCGCACGCGCAGCGTCATCATGCGCGAAGACAAGCCGATCGAGACGAAGAAGAAAGAGGCGGTGCGTCCGCCCCGTCCGATCGTGCAGCCGCCGGCCCGCAAGAAGGCCGAGACTCCGAAGGAAGAGCCGGCCGTCGCCGCTCCGCCTTCCGTGATCATTCCGGAGTTCGTGGAGGCCGCGGAAGCCGAAGAGCGCGCCGCCAAGGAAGCTCCGGCCACTCCGGAGAAGCCGGCCCGCACGCGCAAAGTCGCCGCCGAAGCGCCTGCCGCTCCCGCCGCGGCCGCCGCTGCGGACACTCCCGCCGCCGCTTCGCCGCAGCCCGAAGCGCCGCCGCTCGCCGCCACTCCCGCCGCGACTCCGGCTCCGCCCGCCCAGCACCATCCGGCGCCGCACACGCCGTCGCATGATCGCCGTCCCACGGGCCCCACGGGACCGCGCGCTCGCGCGCCGCAGGGTCCGCGTCCGAACTACGCCGGCCAGCAGACCGTCCCGACGGGACGTCCTACCGGCTCGCCTCCCGCTCGTCCGAACGCGCCGATGGGTGCGCGTCCGGCCGGTGGTCCCAGCGGCGCCCCGCGTCCTTCCGGTCCCGGTGGACCGCGCCCGGGCGGTCCGATGGGTGCACGTCCGGGAGCGCCGATGGGTGCGCGTCCGGCCGGTGGTCCCGGTGCGCGTCCCGGCGTTCCGGGCCGCGGTCCGATGTCGCCGTCGCCGCTGATGCCCGGCAGCAACATCGTCCGCCGCAAGAAGGAAGGCGACGAGGAATCGCACGACAAGAAGAAGACCGCCGGCAAGCGCGGGACGAAAACCGTGCGCGGTGCGGAGTTCGACCAGGACCTCCTGACCAAGGGACCGTTCAGCGGCACGCAGATCATCAACGACGACATCGGTCCGGACATCGTCATGCCGGATCCCGACGATGAGCCGAAGCGCGTTTCGTCCCGCAGGGATGCGCGCAAGCAGACGTCGTCGAACGCGAAAGTGCTCGAGTTCAAGCGTCCCACGGGACGCGTGGCCCTCACCGAAGGCGTCACCGTCAAGGAGCTCGCCGAGCGTCTCGACGTCAAGGCCTCCGATCTCATGAAGCATCTCTTCATGAAGAAGGGCCTCATGGCCAGCATCAACAATCCCCTCGGCGCGGACCTGGCCCTCGAAGTGGCGCGCGAGCTCGGCATCGATGCGGAGATCGTCTCGTTCGAAGAAGCGATCGAGATGGAAGCCATGGAGCACACCGAAGCCAAGGGCACGGTGCCGCGCGGTCCGGTCATCACGGTCATGGGCCACGTCGACCACGGCAAGACCTCGCTCCTCGACGCCATCCGCGAAACGCGCGTGGCGGAAGGGGAGGCGGGCGGCATCACGCAGCACATCGGCGCGTATCACGTCGAGAAGAAGGGCCGCAAGATCGTCTTCCTCGACACGCCGGGCCACGAGGCCTTCACGATGATGCGCGCGCGCGGCGCGAAGGTGACGGACATCGTCGTCCTGGTCGTCGCGGCCGACGACGGCGTCATGCCGCAGACGAAGGAAGCCATCGATCACGCGCGCGCCGCGAAGGTGGCGCTCATCGTGGCCATCAACAAGATCGACAAGCCGAACGCGAACATCGAGCGCGTGCGTCGCGAGCTCGCGGACGCCAACGTGCTCGTCGAGCAGTGGGGCGGTGACGTGGTCTCGGTCGAAGTCTCGGCCAAGCAGCGCACCGGCATCGACGCCCTCCTGGACATGATCCTGCTCACCTCGGACCTGCTCGAGCTCAAAGCGAATCCGGACATGCCCGCCAAGGGCGTCGTCCTGGAAGCGCGCAAGGAAGTGGGCCGCGGCATCGTGGCCACGGTGCTCATCCAGGACGGCACGCTGAGGATC
>DATLBM010000299.1:0-5021 GCA_035526885.1 Thermoanaerobaculia bacterium
AAAACGTTCATCGTTCCGTTGCCGCGCGGGGAAAAAAAAGGTGGCGTCTCTCGCGCGATTTCACTGCATCACGTGCACGGGAAACAGTGCACCGCGTCCTTCTCACTTGACCGAAAGGGAGGAAAGTCAAAATGAGAAAGAAGATCGCCGTTACCTCGCTGTTGCTTCTGCTGCCGCTGTTCCTCGTCTCCGCGTATGCCACTACGACACCGGCCCAACCGACGAACGTCACCGTCGGCTTCGAGGGCATGATCGTCCACGTCCTTGGCGGAGGCGTAACCCGCGCGATCGTGCCGCGTCTTGGTGATCATCAGATGACCATTACACTGCCCGCATCGACAAAAGCCGACGTCGAACGGATTTTCGCGCCGCTGAAGTGTCCGTCGGTATGTGACGTTCCGATCGACGGCGTCGCGTTCCGCATTGTGGATGGCGCCGGCCGGCCGTCCCCAAAGCCGTTCGTCGCGGGCGCTGACTTCAGTGCGATCGTGACGCGGCTGTCGCAGGTGCCGTCGCCGTACCGGCCCTTCGAGAAGAAAGAGGATCTCGTGCCGGAGATCTTTGCTGACGCGCCTTCCGAGAACAACATCGTCGCGGGGTATTTCGAGCTCGGCGGCGGCGTGGGCAGCGCGAAGGCGTTCAGTTGTACTGCGCGTTTCGAAGGCCAGTCGACGCCGAGTCAATTTCCTTCGCGAGTCGACGTCGCCTATGCGATGAAGGGTGGCGCGAAACTGCAGGTGCTGAAGGCGGGTCATCGCGACTGGGAGACCATCGACCTGCGCGAGCCGGATGTGAGAATCGCCGTCAAGAACGATCTGCCGAATGCGAGCATGAACCATTTCGACATGTACGCCCTGCTCAGCAACAAGCGCGTCGACGGCGGGTTCGTCGACCTGCCGGAGGTCATGATCGACGGCGGGCGCTGCATCTCGGCGGCGTTCGGAGTGCCGGGATGCTCCGAGTCGTCCTGGCCGTAAGCTGATGAGCCTGAGCTGGGAGAGGACGCCAATGAAGATCCTGCGATTGCAGTTTCTCGTGATGCTCGCGATCGTCATTGGCGTTCCTCTGTTTGCACTCCCAACGTTTGCTGACGATGTGGTGTTCAAAAGCCATTCAATGGTCATTCCGGATGATCCCGAGTTCGCATATTCCGCCTCGCAGTTGTGGGGGCTTTACGCGATTTCCGCGCCCGAGGCATGGGCACGAGGCCGGGGCGATAAGGCGACTGTAGTTGCAGTGATCGACAGCGGAATCGATAAGAACCATGAGGACCTCGCCGATAATCTTTGGCATGCGACTGCGGCGTTTCATGTGAACGTCGGTGGCACGACCATCGATTGTCGAGCGGGCGCTTACGGTTTCGACGCCATTGACGATGATTGCGAGCCCGAGGAGCGGCAGCGGCACGGGACGAATGTGAGCGGAGTCATTGGCGCACGCGGTGACAATGAAAAGGGGACGGTCGGCGTGAACTGGGCGGTATCGCTATTGCCCGTGGCGTTCATGGGCGGTTCCAGTGAAGGCTCCGCGTCGCGTGCAGCCAAGGCGCTCGAATTCGTACGGCGCGTAAAGGAGTCCGGCGTCGCAGATGTGCGGGTGCTCAATCTGAGCTGGGGCGGGCATCATCACTCGCGGTCCATCGAAGATCAACTCATCGCTCTTGCTGAAGAAGGTGTAGTCATCGTAACGTCTGCCGGGAACGAAGGCCGCGACAATGACAACTGGCCGATGTATCCGGCGAGCTACGACAGTGTCAGCACGCTGATCAGCGTCGCCGCCACCGGCAGCGATGGCAATGTTGCGCGTTCCAGCAACCATGGAAAAGCGTCGGTGAACATCGCTGCGCCGGGCATCAGCATCCGTACGACGGATCCGAACAACTCCTACGACGCTCCGTTCGGCACGTCGATGGCGGCCGCAGTGGTGACGGGTGCCGTCGCGCTTCTTGCGTCGCAATGTCCCGCTCTCACAGGGATGCAGTTGAAGGAACTCATCCTCCGAACGGCGGACCGGCGCCAGACTCTCGAGCCGTATGTGAGCGATGGCCGCTTCCTGAACCTCAACGCTGCCTCGGCAGCTTGTGCGGCGATGCGCGGGGAGCATCGTGAGGCCGCTCTCATGGGCGGCGCCCTGTCGCGGGTCATGTCCCCGTGACGCTCGTGGCGCGCCGTCGCTTGTCCGCTGACGCTGAAAGGTTACACTTACGCCATCCGTTCGCCCCGTTTTGCCGCCAGCGCGTCGCGCCGAGCTCTTGCCGTCGCCTGCGCCATCGCATGCGCCGTGTTCATCGTCGCATCGCGGGAGCAATGGAAGGACAAGTACCACCTGCTGCAGTTGCGCCGAGCCGCAGCCGAGGCCGGGCACCGGACGCTGACGGCACGGGTCGTGGGCTGGCCGCACGCGCCGCGGCCGACGAGCCGCGGCACGGCATCGCGGCCACTCGAGATCAGCACTGCCAGCGCCGCGCTGCGTGGGAGTACGAACGCTCATCTGATGGGGACGGCGTTGCTGGCCGGAGGCGAGCCAGAGAAGGCCGTCGACGAACTACGTGCAGAGGCCGAAAGAACACATGACGCGGAGACGCTGTGCGATCTCTCTGCAGCCTTGTATACGCAGGCGGAGGAGCTCCGCTCATATGACTCGGCACTCGACGCGATGGTCGCGGCGCGCAAGGCGATCGCGGCGTCTCCGACGCTGGCCGAGGCACACTTCAACCTGGCACTCGCGCTCGAATTCCTCGGCCTGAGCACGGAAGCGGGTCAATCATTCGGACAGGTAGCGTTGCTGGAGCCCACATCCGGCTGGGCAGCGGAGGCCCGGAGCCGCGCCGCAGCGGCTCGCGAGCACAAGACGGACTGGCCTTCCGTGATGCGGCTTCTGAGCGCGGCGAGAAACGACGCGACGCGAAAACGCGTCATCCGCGAGAATCTCGAGCTTGCCCGTGTTTACGGGGAAGGACCGTTGTTTGCCGCGTGGGCAGGCTGGCGCATGCAAGGCTGCCCCGATGCAGCTCGCGACGCTCTCGCTCTGCCGCGCCTGATCGCCGCCGTTCTTCGCGAGACGTACAACGACGTTTATCTCACCGACGCGATTGCCGCGATCGATCGTGCGGAAGCGCGCGGCGAAGCCGCGGCATTGCAGATGGCGCGCGCGCTCGTTACCTACCGTAACGGACGAGAGGCGCGCACTGAGCGTGACGAGTCCAGAGCCGATGTGCTCCTCGGACAGGCTGCAGACGAACTGACGGCGCTGGGCAGCCCGGCGCAATACCTCGCGCGGTATTACCTCGCCGGCGCGTTGTTCGAGCAGTCGCGCATCGACGAGGCGATGAAGGTCCTCGAAAAGCTGGACACCGCTGCCCTCGAAGCGAAAGGTTATCGCGCTGTCGCGGCGAGAGTCGGTTGGAGTCGCGGAAATTGCCTGCTCGTCCGCGGCTCCTACGCGGAGGCTTTCCAGCAATTCGACCGGTCCCACGCCGCGAGTGTCGCAATCGGCGAGGAGGAGCTCGCCGCAGGTTTCGACGTGAATGCGGCGCAGGCGCTCGAGTACCTTGGTCAGTCCCGCGAAGCGTGGTCACGGCGTGCTCGTGCGCTGCGCGCCTATTCGTCGGGGAACACGAATGCAGCCACCAATAAGAAGGCTGTAGCGCTCACCGCGGCGGCGAACCTTCAGATTGCCGCGCGGAACTGGGAACGGGCCGAAGCGTTGCTCGACTACGCGCTGCAGTTGGCGATGAAGACCGGCTATCACGTCGTGGTCGTCAACGCATTCGCGCAGCGTAGCGTCGCGCGATTCGAACTTGGCAAAGCCGATGAGGCAGCGAGCGATCTGGGCCGGGCTTCGAATCGGTTCACGCGGATTGCTGACGCGGGCGTTCGGAAAGCGCTGCGAGCCGGGATCAACAGCGCGATCGGTGCTTCCAAACGGGTGGTATCGCCGAACGCCGCGATTGCCTACATCACCGACTCGATCGATCACAGCACGAGCAGCGGCCAATCCGCGTCACTCCCGCGACTCTACGCCGAACGTGCACGCGCTCACGAAGCATCGGGAGACGTCGCACGGCGACGCCAGGACCTGCGGGCCGGTCTTGCGGTCGTCGCGGCGTGGGAACGGAAGATCGACGACCTCGAGCAGCGCGCCGCGACGAGCGTGTGGGGCGAGGCGATGCGGCGCGACCTGATCACGCTGGAACTGAAGGCTCGCGACGTAGCCTCTGCGTTCTCGTACGCCGACGATCGCTACACGCCCGCGAATCTTGCGGCGCCGCTGCCGCTCGCCGCGGTGCAGCAGGCGCTGGCGCCGAATGCAGCAATCATTGAGTTCGTCACCACGGGCGACCGCGTGATCGTTTTCGTGATTCGGAGCAACGTCGCGCACGCAATCACGCTACCGGCAGGCGTCAATCGCATCGCTGCCGCCGCGAAGTTGATGCGCGATGCGGATGACGCACAATTCGCCGACGCTGCGGCGACCCTCCACGATCTGCTGCTTGTACCGGTCCTCAAGTATCTCGACGGAATCGTCACGCTGGCAATTGTCCCGGATCAGGAGTTGAGTGGACTTCCGTTCGGTGCACTGCGAGACCGCAGCCGCGATCGGTACCTCCTGGAGCACATCGCCGTCGTTCACGACGCGAGCGCGAGCGCAGCGATTACGTGGTCGCAGCGCGCACGCGCACCTCGCGAGGAGAAGTTACTCGTCATCGGCGCGAGTGAGTTCGACTCTGACCGCAATCCCGGCGCCGCGGCGTTGGCGCAAGTCGAAAACGAAGCACGTCAGGTCGCGCGATTCTCCGCCGGCGCGCAAATTCTTCTGGGACACAAAGCCACGCCCGACGCGGTTCGCCGCGCACTCCCGGAGGCCTCGGTGACGCACTACGCCGGCCACATCGTCGACCGCGGCGCAGAGGCGCGGCTGCTGCTGGCGCGATCGGACGGACGCGACAGCCTTTCGGCGCGCGAGGTCGGGAAATTGCGGCTCGATCAGACGCGCGTCGTCGTGCTCGCCGCGTGTCGCGG
>DATLBM010000300.1:0-6322 GCA_035526885.1 Thermoanaerobaculia bacterium
GATGTCGCGGAGGATGTGGCGGATGCGCGTCAGCACCGTGCCGCGCTTTTTCCACACCGTGTCGTGCGCCCGCTTCTCCTGAACGTCGATCTCCAGCGCCTCGGACGCCAGATCGGATGCTTCACCGAGCTTGCGCTTGAACGCGGGCGAGGTGATGAATCGGAAGAGGCGTCCCAGCTTGTCCGCGCGTTCCGCGTCGCTGAGCTTTCCGACGTGCATGGCGATCAGCGCCTTGCGCAGCACTTCGATCATCGGACGCACGCGCGCCGGCGCCACGACGATCACGCCGGATTCGACGAACAGCTCGCGCTTGCCCGCGGGAAAGACGGGCGTGGAGAGGATGGCGTGGTCCGCGGCGATCTCCGTCTGCGCCTGGCGCAGCTTCGTCACGAACGCGTGCTGCCACGCCGCGCGCGGCGTGGAGTCGATGATGATCCTGCCCGCCGATTTGGTTTTGTAGCGGACGTCGAGGAGCAGGACGCCGGCCTTGCCTTTCACGCGTACGAGGTTGTCATCCGGGAAGGCGCCGCGCAGCTCTTCGTAGAGATCGAGCTCCGCGCCTTCGCCGATCTCGCCGCCCGCTTTCTTCACGCGCCGCGACATCTCGGCGATGCGTTTCTGCATGGCCTCGCGCTCGCGGGCGAACTCCGCTTCCTTTTTGAGCAGCGCGTTCTGGCGATCTTTTTCGTAGATGCGGCGCGCATCCGCGAGGTCCTTCCTGCGCTGCTCCTCGAACGATTTCTTCAGGAGCTCGAGCTGTTTGGCGATCTTGGCCCGCTCCGCCCGCTCGATCTCGGCGAGCTTTTTTCGCTCGTCTTCGCGGATGGCGGCCTGCACCTTCAGGAACTTCGCGTGAGTGATGGGACTGCCGCACCAGGGGCAGTGTTCGACGGCGGATGCGCTCATGGTTCCTCCGGACTGTAAGGTCCTTACTTGTCCTTTTCAGTCCTTTTTTGTACTTTTACGTCCTCCTTGCTACTGCCGTCAAGCTGGATCTGAACTTCGATGACCTCACGCACCGACCCGTCCCGCGAGCTGGAGCTCGTTTTCGCCCTCGCCGGACCGGTGGGATCCGATCTCCGCGAAGTGAGCCGCACGCTCGCGGATGCGCTGAAGAAAAACGACTACCTGCAGGTCGAGGAGATCGACACGGCGGCGTTGCTGCGGCAGCTCGCGGCTGTCGATGACGACGCACCGGAAGAGACTCGCATCGCCTCGATGATGGATGCCGCGAACGCGCTGCGCCGTCACGCCGGGAGCGCGGCGGCCGTTGCTTCGATCGCCATCGCGGAGATTCGCGGACGCCGCAAACGCGACAGCGATGGCATTCCGTCGCGACGCGCGTACGTGATCCGATCGCTGAAGCGTCCCGAGGAAGTGCACCTGCTGCGGCGCGTGTACGGGGCGGGATTTTTTCTGATCGGCGTGAACGCGCCGCGACATCAGCGCGTCGATTCGCTGGCGCGGCACATCGCCGCGTCGCACGACGAGACGCCGGCCTCGCCGAACTTCACACGCCATCGCGCATCGGCCGAGGCGCTGGCGCGGCGGGATGAAGACGAGGCGTGCGATGCATTCGGGCAGCGCCTGCGCGACGTGTTTCAGCTCTGCGATCTCTTCGTCGCCTCGTCCTCTCTTTTCCCGTCCATCGATCGCTTCGTCCGCCTCATCCTCGGCGATCTCGGCGAGACGCCGTTCGCCGACGAGCAGTTCATGTTTCACGCGCACGCCGCCTCGCTCAGCTCCGGTGCCCTCGGGCGCCAGGTCGGGGCGGTGCTCGTCTCCCCCACGCGCGAGATCCTGGGCATGGGCTGGAACGACGTCCCGAAAGCCGGCGGCGGTCTGTATCGCGCGGGCGAGCCGTACGACCGGCGCGATCTCCATGAAGAGCGCGACTCGGTGAACGTGCACGCGGACCAGATCCTCGCCGAGATCGTCGAGCTCGCGCAGAACGCGGGCTGGCCGCAGATCGAGAATGCGCGCGAGGTCTTTCGCAAGTCGCGCGTGATGAGCCTTCTCGAGTTCGGACGCACGTCGCACGCGGAGATGGAGGCCGTGCTCGCGGCGGGACGCATCGGCGCGAGCACGCGCAACTCCACGCTCTACACGACCACGTTCCCGTGTCACCAGTGCGCGTGCCTGATCGTGACGGCGGGCGTCACGCGCGTCGTCTACATCGAGCCGTATCCGAAAAGCCGCGCGCTGGAATTGCATCGCGACGCCATCTTCGCGTTCGACGACGAGCAGCCGCCGCACGCGGACGCCATCCGCTTCGAGCCCTTCCTCGGCATCGCGCCGCACCGCTACCCGGAGCTCTTCTCGATGACCACGCGCGCCGGCGTGGCGCGCGACCGCAAGACGCGGACGGGAGAGCGCATCCGCTTCGATCCCTCCACGGCGCTGCCGAAAGTGGAGATGCTGCCGCTGAGCTATCTGGATCTCGAGGCCAAGGCGCTCTACGAGTTGAAGAAGATTCTCGGTCCGAAAAAAGCGTGACGGATAATGGTCGCCGATGGCGCCGGACGAGCGGGAGTGCGTGGATCTCTGGAGCGTCCTCGAGGACGCGGAGACGACGGTGGAAGGGTGGCCGGAATGGCAGCGGGAGGTGGAAGTGGAGCGTTACTCCTCCGGCACGTGCTCCCCGTGCAGCACCGCCGCGCCGTAGTAGACCTTCTTCCCCGTGTGTAGCCGCACCTTCTCCAGATCGACGCGGCCGGGCTCGAAGAGCATGACCACGCTCGATCCCATGTGGAACGTGCCCAGCTTGTCGCCGGCGTGAATGGGCTTGGGCGTGTCGTACGCGCGAGTGACGGTGCGGTCGATGCTCGCGGCGTTGGAGATGAAGGTGTCGTAGACGACGGACATCCTGCCGACGTTGGTCGCGCCGATCATCACCACCGCCACCAGTCCGTAGTCCGACTGGATGTAGGTGACGACGCGCTCGTTGATCGAGAACAGCTCGTCGACGTTCTCCAGCGACCAGTCGTTCACGGGCCAGAGCATGCCCGGGATGTGCACGCTGCGCACGATCTCGCCGCCCACCGGCGAATGCACGTGGTGATAGTCCTGCGGAGAAAGATAGAGGTTGAAGTACGCGCCATTCTCGTATCGCGCCGCGAATTCGGGATCGCCGAGGAAACGCGAGACGGTGTACGTCTTTCCCTTGATCTGTTCGAGACGGCCGTCCGCGACCGCGCCGTAGTTGCGCAGGACGCCGTCGACGGGCGAAACGAAATCGCCTTCGATGGGACGCAATCCCTCGCGCAGATCGCGGATGAAGAAATGCCCGATGGACGGGTACTCCTCGATGGGCATCGAGGCCGCGCCCACGTCGATCTGGTACGTGCGCGCGAACCAGCGCACCAGGCGGCGCGCGATGGGACGCGGAAGCCGCGCATGGACGAGGCGTCCGGCGGTGCGGCTCAGGCGGTTCTTCGGAACGTAGCGTAAGTAGCGGTACACGTCAGCGTCGGGTGCAGTGAGTCTGCCAGCGCCTCCCTCCTCGGGGGATTCTAAGCAGGAAGCACTCACTGCGCCCGCGCGATCGCGAAGCTCAGCACCAGTTCGGGTAGTCGTCCGGACCGTCCATCAGCGTCCAGCCATCGCCCGGATTGCAGCGGCCCCAGTATTCGGTGGCGTACACCTCGTAGTAGTCGCAGTCGTAGAACTCGGACACTTTCCACAGACCGTTGAAGGAACCGGCGCTGGACGAGCCGCAGCCGCAGTTGCGGTCATGCCAGCCGATCTGGTTCAGCGTCCAGCCGTAGTCGTAATAGGTATCCATGCGACCGAAGGGCGGACACGCGCCGACCTTGGCCGGTGAATACGACACGGCGGCGAGGATGAACAACGCAATGGCAACACGGAAGAGCATGCGGCGGCTGTTACGCATCGACAGATCTCCTTATGTGCGTAACTATACGCGCCGCTTCAGCCGCTTGCGAGCTCGTCGATTCGCCCCAAAAGCAGCACCGATGGGCTTTCTGTGGGATCTCGTGCAGCATTCACAGGTCGAAGAGCAGTCGGGGCGTGCGGGAGCGCTGGAGGCAAGAGTGGCGCAACTGGAAGGTGAGCTGCGCCAGTTCCGGCGGTTGCTGCACGAAGCTCTCCGTCGACTGGAGCAGCGGTTCGGTGAAGACCTCGACGGCGATCACCGCGTGTTGCCACGATCCGCGCCGCGAACATCGGCGCGGGACGATGTCTTCCGGCGTGCCGCGGGCCACATTTTGAACGACCGAGGCGCGCTTCAGCGCCGGACCGAAGCCGGGCCGCGTCAGGTTCACGCGCAAGTGGCGCGGCACCGCAGGCGTCCATGCGCGACGCTAAACTGCACATTTGCGATGGTTATGAGTCACTGATTCGACGGCGCAGCAGCCTCGACGTAAAAGCAGCGACGGAAGCGTGCCGTTTAGCGCCTGCCGGGCACGCTGTGTATCATCGCGGCGTGAACCTGCGTACCGGACGCGGAGCACGGCCGTCCGAAGCTCAGACACGTTACGGCGTCAAATGTGGCGGCGGACATCGCTGCGTCTTTGAAGCGGCGTTGGTAAGGTGCAGCGCTGGTACGAAACGCACGGGTTCAAACGTATACTTCGCGCCGTGAAGGTGCGGCAGGTTATTGCCGAGTTGGAGAACGATGGCTGGCAGCTTGTTCGCACGCGTGGCAGTCATCGCCAGTTTCGCCATCCGTCGAAGCCGGGGACGGTCACCGTGGCCGGTAAGCTGAGCGTCGACGTACCGCCAGGAACCCTCGGAAGCATCTGGAAGCAGGCCGAGCTGAAAAAGAGTTGAGCCACAGATGGAATACCTTGTAATTATCGAAAAGGGCGAGTCGTCGTTTGGAGCTTATGTGCCGGATCTTCCCGGTTGCGTCGCGGCAGGTGAAACTAAAGATGAAGCGATGCAGCTCATTCGGCAAGCCATCGAACTGCACATCGAGAGTCTCCGCGAGAGCGGCGAGACGGTCCCAGTACCGCATTCCATGGTCGAGAAGATCGCCGTTTGACCACAGCGGGCTAACTTTTCGCTGACGGAGGGGCAGCGCTGCAAGAACGGCGGGGAACGCGAGAGCTAAAGTCGATGCTCTTTCGCACGATGTAGCTGGATCGCGGGCACGCCGTCGCTTCTTGCGCCGACTATAACCATCAGCACGGCCGAATGACATCACCCGTCGGCTCTGCCTACGGTTCCTTCGCCGTTGCAGCCACGCACACGTGGTATTCAGTCGGGCTAACGGACCACACGTTAAGCTGCGCGGCCGCGGCCTTCGTGCCGAAGTCCGAGCGGCACGGCCGTTGCCGCGGATGACGTTCGTAGAACCGAGTCGCGAACTGCAACGGCCGTGACGCCGTCACGCTGGCGCTGAACGAGCGGCTTCAGGCCCGGACCGAAGCCGGGCCGCGACAGCTTCAACGGGAGTAGCCCCGCGCCGACGCCTACGTTCTCCGTCACGCCACCGGCACAGCAGCGACGACAACCGTCCCAAGGCCCTTCGATGAAAGGGGCCTGATGCGCTGTCGTTCCCTCTTTTCAGAAGCACCATGCAACGCGGCCACAACTGTCTTTCAGTATTCCTGGCCGAACGCCAGCCACATCGCCGCTTGCTTTCCTACCGGCTGAGGAAAAGTTGCACGACGCGCGGCCGATCTTTGACCACGGTGTAGATTCGACACAGCCTTCGAACAGCAAGATCGATGATTCGCGTGCAGCGAGTCTTGCATGTGCTCGCCGCGCCACGCAGACCTCTCGTCACCCGCTCCACGCGTTCGTTAGACCGGCGGCGCAAAAGTCTTGAGGTACCCGCACCTGGGACAGCGATAGGTGACGACCCGCAGGAGTTCCTTCCCACGCGTTTTGATTCCGGTGAACCACTTCTCTTCCGCGGGACCCCGAACCCACGTCTGCGTCCGACGGCTTTCGAGGTCGAGGGTCAAGCCCTCTTCCATCGAAGCGTTGCAGTCGGGACATGTCTGAGGTATCGGCATCATTCCTAATCCTTGAATGCGATGGAGATCGTTCGCGGTCTAACGTACCACTCGTTCAGCCGCGCGACCAGTTCCGGTTGCCACTAGGCCTGACACTCGCAACCGCGCAGCACCAGACCGCAAACGCCGAGGCACGCGGGCCGCGTCGCGTTGATTCGCTGCAGTGTGTCTCGCAAATGCTCGCGGCGCCACAGGAGACCGTACGTCGCTTCGCTTCTGAAGATGAACTAAGACAGCGGCGGGCTAACGTCCTTACGCTAAGCTGATATGGAGTGACCTTGTCAATGAACGCACCGTTCGTTCGGCCGAGGCGAAGCGGCGTACGGTCTCCTGTGGCG
>DATLBM010000301.1:0-9280 GCA_035526885.1 Thermoanaerobaculia bacterium
AGGCCCTTCGTCGTCCCCCACCGTAGCGACGTGCATAGAATGCCGCGTGATGAAACGCCTTCTGCTCGCGGTGCTGCTCCTCGCGGCTTGCGCGACCACGCAGCATCCCACCGCGCGCTTCAAGATTCTGCAGATCAACGACGTCTACAAAATCGAGGGGCTGGAGGGCGGCAACAGCGGCGGGCTCGCGCGCGTGCGGACCTTGCGGAAGCATCTCGAAGGGGACGGCACGCCCGTACTCGTGCTGCACGGCGGCGATCTGCTCTATCCGTCCGTGATGAGCAAGTACCTCGAGGCGAAGCCGATGCTCGACATCATGAACCGGCTCGACGGCGATCCGGCGAAGGACGACGAGAACCTCGTCGTCGGCTTCGGCAATCACGAGTTCGACAACAGGACGGCGGACATTCTTCTGCAGCGCCTGAACGAGTCGCAGTTCCAGTGGATCGCCACCAACACCCATTGGTGCCATCCGGCCTGCGATCAGCGCTTCCCCAAGACGAGCGACATCCGCGAGTACACGTTCAACGGCGTGAAGGTGGCGGTGTTCGGCATCCTCTATCCATTCCGGAAGCCGTACGCGCAGGCCACCGACGTGCTGGAGGCGGCGGCTGACGCGGTGCACGTGGCGCGCGAGCACGGCGCGAAGGTGGTCATCGCCGTGACGCATCAGGACATGGCCGATGACCTGAACATGGCGCGCAAAGTCCTGGGCATCGATCTCGTGATCGGCGGCCACGATCATCTGTACACGCTCGGCCAGGTCGAGCGCACGTGGATCTCGAAGGCCGACGCCGACGCGAAGACCGCGATCGTCTACGACGTCACGGTCGACAACGCGGGCGTGCACACGACGCCGCTGCGCATCGTGCTCGACACGAGCATCCCGAAGGACAAGGACGTCGACGCGCGCGTGCAGTACTGGCTGGGCGAGCTGGCGCAGAAGCTCGGCGGCAACGAGCCGATCGCCATGACCGCGAACATGCTCGAAGGCGTCGAGCCCGTCGTTCGCGGACGCGAGTCCGCCCTCGGCAACATGCTCACCGACGTCATGCGCGAGCACATGGGCACCGACGTGGCCATCCTCAACGGCGGCAGCATCCGCATCAACGACAACATCCCGCCCGGCCCCATCACGAAGTACGACATGGAGGGGGTTTTCTACTTCACGAACCGGATCGTGGCCTTCACGGCGACGGGGCAGCAGCTCCTCGATCTGCTCCGTCACGGCGTTTCGCGCGCGGACGCGGGCGACGGCCGTTTTCTGCAGGTGTCGGGAGTGTCCTTCGCATATCGTCGCGTCAATGACGACTACGTCGTCAATGCGAGCGATGTGAAAGTGAACGGCAACCCGCTGGATGTGAACGCGACGTACAGCATCGCCACCATTGATTACCTCTACGAGCGCGGCGAGGACGACGGCTTCACGCTCTTCAGCGACGCCACGCGGCCGGCCAAGATCCACATCGACCGCGAGGCCGATCTCCGCGCCACCGTCGAGGCCTGGCTGCGGCAACAGGGAAAGATCGACACCGGCGTCGAGGGACGGATCGTTCGCAACGAATGAGCGTTTCGATCATCGTCGTGAACTTCAACACGCGCGAGCTGCTGGCCGCGTGTCTCCAGTCGCTGGCCGAGCACGTGCGCGTGGAGCACGACGTGGTGGTGATCGACAACGCGTCCGCCGACGGCAGCGCGGACATGGTGCGCACGCGTTTCCCGCACGTGCGCGTCATCGCCATGGAAACGAATCGCGGGTTCGCCGCCTCGGTGAACGAAGGCATTCGCGCGACGAGCGGGCAATACGTCTGCTGGCTGAATCCCGACGCGCGCCTGTTGAACGACGGGTTGCCCGAGGTGATTGCGTATCTCGATGAGCACCCGGAGGCGGGGGTGGTGGGACCGCAGGTCGTGAATCCCGACGGCAGCATGCAGCACTCCAGCCGCATGTTTCCCACCGTCTCGGCGGCGTTCTTCAACCGCAATTCGCTGATGACGCGCTTCTTTCCCGAGAACCGCTTCAGCCGCCGCTACCTGGGCATGGACCGCGATCGCGAGACCGTTCATCAGACCGATTGGGTGTCCGGCGCGTGCCTCATTCATCGCCGGGAACTGGGTGAGCTCGACGAGCGCTTCTTCCTCTACATGGAAGACATCGACTTCTGCCTGCGCGCCACGCGTGCCGGCTGGAAGGTGATGTATCACCCCGCCCTGCGCGTGATGCATCACATCGGCGGGAGCAGCCGGCACATGCCGGTGCGGCGGGTGGTGGCCATGCATCGCAGCATCTGGCGCTACTACGCAAAACACTTCCGCCGCAATCCTCTCTTCGACGCCGTGGGCGCGCTCGTCATCGGCGCACGTTGCGCGGTGATGATCCTCGAGGCGGTGCTGTTCGGCGCCAAAGATCCTCCCGACTTGAGGAGAGAGTGATCCGCAACATTCTCTACGTGCACAGCACCGCGGAGATCGGCGGCGCCGATGTCTGTCTGCTCCGGCTCGTGTCCGCGCTCGACGGCAAGCGCTTTCGCGCCGTCGTGGTGACGCCGAAAGCAGGTCCGCTCACGGAGGCGATGACCGGCGCCGGCGCAACGGTGCTCATCGAGCCGTCGATGATGCGCCTCACCACGCAGATGGGCTGGCGCTACCTGCTGCGCTACGTCGCGCACTATCCGCGCGCCGTGTGGCGGCTGGCGAAGATCATTCGCCGCGAGCGCATCGACCTCGTGCACTCGAACACGCTGCACGCGCTGCACGGCTTCGCCGCGGCATGGCTGACGCGCGCGCCCCACGTCTGGCACATTCGCGAGATCGTGATGCAGTCGCGCTGGATGCGTCGCCTGGAAGTGCTGCTGGCGCGGACGTTCTCGAAACGCATCGTGGCCATGAGCGACGCCATCGCGGCGATGATCGGCCGCACGCCGCGGCTGACGGTCGTGCGCGACGGCATCGATCTGCGGCGCTTCCATCCGCACAACGACGGTACGGAGGTCCGCCGCGCGCTGAACCTCGGCGCGGACGATGCCGTGGCCGGCGTGGTGTGCCGTCTCGACCACTGGAAAGGCGTGGACGTGTTTCTGCGCGCCGCCGCGCTCTGTCGCGCGGCCGTGCCGAATGCGAAATTCGTCGTGGCCGGCGGCGCGATCGAAGGACGCGACGACCTTCCCGCCGCGCTCTTCGCCCTCGCCGAAACCCTCGGCATCCGCGACGCGGTCCGCTTCACGGGCTGGGACTACGGTCCCGACTCGATGCCCGCGCTGCACGCGGCGCTGGACGTCCTCGTGCTGCCGTCGACCTGGCCCGAGCCCTTCGGGCTCGTGCTCATCGAGGCCATGGCCTCGGGACGCCCGGTCATCGCCACGCGCCACGGCGGTCCCGTCGAGATCGTCGCCGACGGCGAGACGGGACTGCTGGTGGAACCGGGCCACGCCGGGCAGCTCGCCGAGGCGATGACCGCACTGATGAGCGACCGTGCGCGCCGCGAGCGCATGGGCTGCGCCGCGCGCGCACGCGCCGAGCGCGAGTTCGACGAGGCGCGCAGCATCGCCGCCGTGCACCGCATCTACGACGAGGTGCTGGAGTCATGAACGCGGCGCTCGCGCTCGTCTTCGCGCTGACGTTCATCGTCAACTTCATCACCACTCTGTTTTTCGCCGTGCGCGTGGCGGGCGCACGCACGGGACGCCTGAGCTCCGCCGTGGCGCTGTTCAACGTGCTCATTCTGATGATGCGCTTCGCGACGTCCGTGCAGGCGCTGCTGCTGGCCAAGCACATCGAGCAGAATCTGCAGGCCGGCAGCCGCGGCGACGAGCCCGCGTTTCGCGTGCTGCTGCTGTCCGCGACGATCGGCAGCATCGCCGGCGCGCTGCTGATTCCGACGGCGCAGCGCATGATCAGCGACGCGGTGGCGGGACTGGGAATCCATCGCTCGCTGCCGCGGCTCCTGCGTCATGGGTTGACCGCGTTGCGCGTGCAGCACGTGCGCGACTCGCTGCGCGCGCCGTCGTTCGCCAGCGTCGCGCAGCTGCGCGGCATGCGCGATTTCCCGGTGGGCGTGGCCGTGCTCTACACCATCGCCGCGGCGCTGCTGACCGTGGGGCCGTTCGCGTCGCTGTACGCGGGCTACTACAACCCGCCGTTCCGCATGACCGCGAACAACATGTCGCTGCTGATCAACGGCGTGGCCACCGTGGTCGTCCTCCTCTTCACCGATCCCTTCCTCGGCGTCATCACCGACGACGCCATCGAAGGGAAGATGACGCAGGGTGCATTTCGCCGCGTCATCGTCGTGTTCGTCGTTGCGCAGATCGTGGGCACCGTGCTCGCGCAGCTTCTGCTCACGCCGGCGGCGCGGCTCATCGCCTGGATTGCGGAGCGCGTGTAGATGCGCGTGATCTTCGATGCGCGCGTGATCGGCCCCGAGCTGCCGGGGATCGGCCGCGCGACGCGCGGTCTGCTGCACGGACTCACGCAGGCGGAGCATGATCACCGCCTCACCGTGCTGCATCTGCCGCGGCATCGCGATCTTCTGAACGACGTCGCCGCGGATGCGCGCTTCGCGCTGCGCGCGCTCGATGTCGAGCCGTACGGGTTTCTGGCGCAGCAACGCGTCGCGCGAATTGCGGACGCGGATCTGTGGCACGCGCCGTACTTTGTGCGGCCGCTGCGCGTGCGCCGCTCGGTGGTCACCGCCTACGATTTGATTCACCCGGTGACCGGCGCATGGAAGTGGCGGTGGAAGATGCGCATGTCGCTCCGCGCGGCGTCGCGCATCGTGGCCATTTCCGCGGCCACGCGCGACGCGCTGGTGTCGCAGCTGGGCATCGACGCGTCACGCATCGACGTAGTGCCGCTCGGAGTTACTCCGCGCGCCGCCGCCACGCCCGCCGCCTCGCGCTACGTCCTCTACCTCGGCAACAACAAGCCGCACAAGAACGTCGGCGCGCTCGTCCGCGCGTGGAAGCGTCTCGCGCCCAAAGACGTCGAGCTCGTGCTCGCGGGCCGCGAGGATCCGCGCTTTCCCTCGCACCGCGAGCTTTACGGCGACGTCGCACGCTGCATCGGCGACGTTTCCGAGGAAGAGCTGCCGGCGCTCCTCGGCGGCGCGCTCTGCTTCGTCTTCCCGTCGCTGCACGAGGGCTTCGGCCTGCCGCCGCTCGAGGCGATGGCGTGCGGCACGCCGGTGGTGGCGTCGAACCGCACCAGCATTCCGGAGGTCGTCGCCGACGCGGGCATCCTCGTCGAGCCGGACGAGGAGGGAATCGCCGAGGGACTGCGGCGCGTGCTCGAAAGCTCGACGTTGCGGGGGGAGCTGCGCCAACGCGGACTCGCGCGCGCCGCGCAGTTCACGTGGAAGCGCACGGCCGAGCTCACGCTGGCCGCGTGGGAGCGCGCGTGAAAGCGCTGCTCGTGACCGACGACTATCCGCCCGACGTGGGCGGCATCGCCGCGTATCTGCGCGACGTCCACGGCGATCACGAGGTGCTCGTCGTGCGCAAGGGATGGGCGTGGTTGCAGCGGATTGCTTCGACGCTGCGCCGCATCCGCCGCGCGCGTCCGGACATGCTCTTCGCCGGAACGCTGCTGCCTTCGGGACTGATCGTGCGCCTCGCGTCGCGGATGCTGCGCATTCCGTACGCCGTGCACGTGTACGGCACGGATCTCACGACGACGCGAAGATCGCGGCTGATGCAGCGCGTGGCGCGCGCGGTTCTGCGCGACGCGGCGCGCGTGATCGTGATCAGCGACTTCGGCGCGACCGAGGCTTTGCGGCGCGGCGTGGAGGCGTCGCGCATCGTGAAGATCGTGCCGCCGGTCGATAGCGAAACGTTCCGGCCCGCGCAGCGACGTGATCACACGCCGACACTTCTCCCCGTCGCGCGTCTCATTCCGCGCAAGGGCCACGACGTCGTGCTCCGCGCGCTTCCGCGCGTGATCGCGGCGATCGGCGACGTTCGCTACGTCATCGTGGGCGACGGTCCCGAGCGTGCGCGGCTGGAAGCGCTCGCGCGGGAGTTGGGCGTGCCGGCGCAGTTCGCAGGACGCGTCCAGGACACCGTCCCGTACTTTCAGGACTGCGACGTCTTCGTGATGATGAGCCGCAGCGAGGAGGAAGGGGAGGTGGAAGGCTTCGGCATCGCGTTCGCCGAGGCTTCGGCGTGCGGGAAGCCTGTGATCGGGGGGCGGTCGGGCGGGACGGCGGAGGCGGTGCTCGACGGACTGACCGGCCTGCTCATCGATCCGCATGATGTCGGCGCGCTGGCGCAGGCGATCGTCAACCTGTTGACCGATCGCGAGCAGGCGGAACTCATGGGTGCACGCGGCCGGGAATTCGTCGAGCGCGAATTGAGCATCGCCTCCGCGCGCGAGCGCGTGGATGAATTGCTGGGTCCTTCGATCCTCTATCCCACCGAGCTGTCGTTTTTGCGCGCGGGGTCGCAGGAGTCGCTGCAGGAACTGCTGGCCACCCGCGACCTCACGTTCTGCCGCCGCATCGTCGTGTGCCCTCCCGGCGACGACTACGTCGACGCGCTGGCGCGCATCGGCGTGCGCGCGTACGTGGCGGGCGCGCATCCGCGGCAGTGGCGCTTTTCCGCCTCACGTCCGCTGGCCGCGTTGCGGGACATCGCGGGCGCCGTGCGCGTGACGCGCCGCGTCGTGGAGCGCGAGAACGTGCGGCTGATTCACGTCAACTCGCTGATCGCAGCAATCGCGGCAGTCGCCGCCAAGCGCCGGCGGCCGTCGCTGCGAATCGTGCTGCACGAGCGCGGTCTTGCGTATCGCGCGCACACGCGCTGGCTCTTCCGTCGCGTGACGCGCGCGGTCGATCGCGTGATCGCCACGACGGAGACGGGACGACGTCTGCTCGAATCGTGGGGAGTCGCGCCGGAGAAGATCGCGATCATTCCGAACGGAACCGATTTTCATCACCGCGCTTCGCACGCGTCGCGCGACGGCGGTGCACGCGTCATCGGCATGGTCGCGAACTTCGTCCGCGTCAAACGTCACGAGCTCTTTCTCGACGTCCTGGCGCGCCTCCTCGCGGATGGGGAGAACGTTCGCGGCGTCATCGCCGGTGGTGTACTGCCCATTCACGACGGCGCGGCGTACGAGGCCGAGGTTCGGGCGTACGCGGAGAAGCTCGGCCTGAAGGATCGATTGCTCTTCACCGGGTTCTGCGACGACGTTCCCGCGTTGATGGCGGGCATGGACGTCGTCATGTGCACCTCGCGACATGAGTCGTTCTGCCGCGTGATCATCGAAGCGATGGCTGTGGGCACGCCCGTCGTGGCCACCGCGGTCGGCGGAGTCGTCGACGTGATCGACGACGGCCGCACCGGTCTCCTCGCGCACGATGCGGACGGACTCGTCTCCGCGGTCAAACGTGTGCTGCACGAAGAAGGACTCGCGCAACGACTCCGGGAAGCCGCGCTGGAAGAAGTGCGCACGCGCTTCGACGCCGCACGCGTCACGCGCCGCATCGAGGACCTCTACCGCGAGCTGCTCGCGTGAACGCCCGCGCGCTGCTGCGGCGGTGGGCGAAGCCGGTGCTGCGCGTGCTGCTCCGCACCCCTCTGCGCCGTTCGCTCGAATCGTTCCTGCTGATGCTCGGGCATCGTTTCCCGCACCGCCTGCCGGGACGTGGCGTGATCGCCGAGGAGCTGGTGCGCCTTCATGCCGGGACGACGGTCGTGGCGCGCTTGTGGGACGGTTCGCGGCAGGTCGTTCCCGCGACGCGCGAGGCGTTCTTTCACTACCTGCATGGCCGCGCGTTCCGCGAGGACGAGGGGCTGACCCGTTTGCTCGCGGCCGAGGTGCGCGCGGGGGACGTGTTCGTCGACGTCGGTGCGAACCTCGGCTACTACTCGTTGCCGGCGGCGCGCGCCGGTGCGCGCGTGTACGCATTCGAGGCGCAGCAGGCGCTCGCCGAACTGCTGATCCGCTCCGCGGCGCTGAACGGATTCGACGAGCGCCTCGCCGTGATGTGGGCCGCCGTGAGCGACCGGCCCGACGGATTCGCGGATTTCTTTCTGGCCGCCGATTCCTCGCTCCTCGGCGTTCCATCGTTGTTGCCGCACGACTGGCTGCGCGGCGGGATCGTGGAGCGTGTGCCGGTAGTCACGCTCGATGCCTGGGCCCAACGCAACGGCGTCACGCGCATCGACGTGGTCAAGATCGACGTGGAGGGAGCGGAGTCGCTCGTGCTGCGAGGCATGCGCGAAGTGCTGAAGCAGTGCAGGCCGCGGCTGGTGGTGATCGAAGCCTGGCCGGAAACGATCTCCTTCGACAGCGTGACGCCGGGCATTACGCATCCGGCGCAGGGTGCGGCGCGTTTCGCTGAATGCCGGGCCATGCTCGCCGCATGCGGCTACACGCCTCGCGGCATCACGCGCGACGGAACGCTGGCGCCGCTGGGCGTCGTCACCGGCGTGACCAACGTCGCGTTCGTGACGAACCTATAATCCGCCGCAATGAGTCTCGCGCGCCGCATCGCGTGGCGTTACCTCCGCCGTCCCACCGATCGACTGGTCTCCGCCGTGGGACTGGTCTCCGTCCTCGGCCTCGTCATCGGCGTGATGGCGCTGGTGATCTCGATGGCGCTCATGACCGGCTATCGCCGCGACCTGCAGAGCAAGCTTCTGGGCGGCAACGCCGAGGTGTTCGTCTACTCGATCGGTACGCCGATCGCCGATCCGCGCGAGCTCGTGGCGAAGATCGAGAAGGTGCCGGGAGTGGCGAACGCGTCGCCGGTGTGGTTTCAGCACGCGGTGGTGACGACGGAGACCAACTCGACGGGCTCCGAGGTGATGCTCAAGGGGATCGAGGCCTCGCGTGCGGCGACGTCGCCGATGCTCGCGAAGATCATCGGATCGCGAGGCGCGTTCGAGACCGCGGAAGGGGAGCGTGGCGTGTCCGTCGGCCGGTATCTGGCCACGAAGCTCGGCGTGAAGCAGGGAGACGCCATCAGCGTGACCGTCGCCGCGGCCGGCGCGGAAGGCTACATGCCGCGCTCCGCGACGTTCCTCGTCACCAACGTCTACGCCACGGGCTTCTACGAGTTCGACGCGCGCTGGCTGTTCATCGATCTCGGCGACGCGCGCGAGCTTCTCGCCGTCGGCAACTCCGCGAATCTTCTCGAAGTGAAACTGCAGCCCGGCACGGATCTCGATCGCACCACCGCGGCCATCGAGAAAAACACCGACGGACGTTACTCGGTCAGCGACTGGCGAGAGATGAACCGCCAGCTCTTTTCGATGCTGCAGATTCAGCAACTGGTGCT
>DATLBM010000302.1:0-2937 GCA_035526885.1 Thermoanaerobaculia bacterium
TTGCGCACGCTCCAGAGGTTCGTCTGCTGCAGCAGCGTCTCGACGGTGAGCTTGCGATCGGCGGCCGACGCCACGCCTTTGAGGACGGCCATGTGATCGAGCATGTCGTACGCGGAGACGCGCGGGTAGACGCCGAAGTCCTGCGGCAGATATCCGAGCGTGCGGCGCAACTGCTCTGGCTCCGCGATCACGTCGATAGCCTGCCCTGCGCTTGTCGAAGGGCCGAAGCGGATGGACCCCTCGGTCGGAGTCTGCAGCGTCGCGATCGCGCGCATCAGCGTCGATTTGCCGGCGCCGTTCGGGCCGAGCAGGCCGTACATGCCGCGTTGAATGTTCAGCGTGACGCGATCGAGCGCGCGCGTGCCATTGGGATAGACGTGACTGACCTCATGAAGGTTGAGCATTGAGCGATCTCCGATGGAAATGCGTTAGTGGCGCCGGCGTTCGCCGTGGCGCGAGGCGGCGGCCCACAGCACGGCCAGGCCGGCGGCGAGCCAGAAGAAGGTGGGGATGACGCCGCGCGTCGCGGCGTTCAGAACGGATTGCAATGCCTTCGAATCGAGCAGCGTATCGATGCCGTACGGGCCGTACGCGATCCAGCGCAGGAAGCTCGAGGACATGAACAATCGCGAATGTCCCTCCGGCGTCCGGCCGACTGCCTCATTGAGCGAGGCCAGGAGAAAGAACACGCCGAACGTGCCGAGGAACCAGCGCAGCGGATGGCGGAGCCCGAGGACGAAGGCGCTGCCGAAGAGGTAGAAGGTGGTCGTGCCGGGGAAGGCCATCAGCGACGTGGTCTCCGCGCCCGCGACGCCGGAGAGCAACGCCAGCCCGCGATGCCAGCAAAAGAAGATCGCCAGCGCCACCATCAGCCACACCCAGCCGGCGAATACTCGCGTCAGCGCGAGCTTCCGGCGATCGACGGGCAGCGTCCAGAAGAACGACGGCGCAAAGCGTTTCTCGCCACGCCACATCGCGAAGGGAAAGAGGAGCGAGATGACGCCCAGCGGGACCCAGTCGCTCGAGTCGAACCAGGTACCGGCGGTGCCGTTGGCAATGTCGACGAAGATCGGAACGGACACGATGGCCAGCACGACCGCCACGACCAGCGCCTCGCGGCGCAGCGCCAGTCCGGTGATGCGGACCTGTTCGAGCACGACCTCGCGTCCGCGCGGCGTTCCATGAAGAGAAGGTTGCATCACGCCGCTTCCTCCTCGGACAGAAACGCGAGGGCCGCTTCCTCGAGCGAGAGAGCGGTGACGTCGCGCACGGTTGCGCCGGCGGCGGCGAGGCGCGCGGTAACGTCATCGCGCTCGCCGGCCAGCGTCCACTGCATCTCGCGTCCGGTGCGCGAGCGTCGCAGCACTCGCAGTTCCGACGGCGGCTGCCAGCCCTCGGGAACCTCCACGCGATAACGCGCGACCATGCGCCGCAGGTCATCGCGCGTCATCTGCGCGGCCAGGCGTCCCTCGCGCAGCACGCCCACGTGATCGGCGAGACTCTCCACTTCATGAACGTGATGCGTGGCGATGATGACCGTCGTGGGCGTGTCGGCGAGATGCCCGGCCAGTTGCGCGAGCGTGCCATTCCGCATCACCGGATCGAGACCGTCGGTCGGCTCGTCGAGGAGCAGGAGCGGCGGACGGTGCGCCAGCGCGAGCACGAACTGCAGTCGCCGCGCTTCGCCTTTGGAGAGCGTTCCCAGTTTTCGATCGGCGCGAACGCCGAACACTTCGACGAGCTGCGCCGCATACGCGTGATCCCACGACGGGTAATGCGCCGCGGCGTGCTGCATCAGCCGGCCGCACGTCATCCATGCGTAGTCGTGCGCGTGCGACTCGGGGATGTAGCCGATCTGCGCGCGCACTTCCGCGCCGCGCGAGGCGGTGTCGAGACCGAACACTTCAGCGCGTCCCGAGTCCGGACGCACGAGATTCAACAGGACTTTCATGGCCGTGCTTTTCCCCGCACCGTTCGTTCCGATGAGCACGTACACCGCGCCCTCGGGCACGCGCAGGTCGACGCCTTCCAGCGCGGTCTCGCGTCCGTAACGCATCGACAGCGCGTGCGTCACGACGGCGAGTTCGCCGCGCTCCACAGCGTGTTCCGGCAAGCTGCTCATGCCTTGTCTCCTTCGTCAGCCGCCAGTTTCTGAATCATGCTCACCAGCTCCCCGGCATCGAGGCCGTTGCGCCTCGCCTCGAGCAGCGCGCGCTTGGCCACGGCGCGGGCCAGACTGCGCCGCCGCTCGCCGCCGCCGCGCTTGACCGCCGCCGACACGAACGTGCCCTGCCCGCGACGCACGTAGATGACGCCTTCGCGCTCGAGCTCTTGGTAAGCCTGCGACACGGTGCGGGGATTCACGACCAGCTCGCCCGCGAGCTCGCGTACCGAGGGCAGCGGGTCCTCGGCACGCAGCGTCCCGACGACGATGGCCCGCCGCACTTCATCCATGATCTGGAGATAGAGCGGCCGTCCGTCGTTCGGATCGAGGTTCACCAGCATCGCGAGCCTGCGGTAGTGTTGCGCACGAGTACAACACTACATCACAACCGCGACACGATGCAAGTGTCAAAAGACGAACCTGACGTAGGGCGGGCTTCAGCCCGCCCCCCCCTGGACGGGCTGAAGCCCATCCTACGTCGACGGGCTGAAGCCCGTCCTACGTCGACGGGCTGAAGCCCGTCCTACGTTTGTCTACTTCGTGGCCACGCGCAGCGTCAGCGGCATCGGCTTGTCCGGCGGTGCGGTGGCAATGTCCCGGCTGAAACGGAGCGTGGTGCCGTCGAACGCCCACCCACCGCCGCTGCAGCGCGAGGCGGTCTCGATGGGCTGGCCCTGGCGGATGCGCAGCGCGTTCGCGCTGCCTTCGCGCTCGGCGCGGTAGCGAAATGCGCGGCGCCAGACGGAGGAGAGGTCGACGCCGAGGGTGTTCAT
>DATLBM010000303.1:0-6649 GCA_035526885.1 Thermoanaerobaculia bacterium
GCGCTGCGTGGCCTGCTACATGTGCTCGACCGCATGCCCCGCGGAATGCATCACCATCGAGGCCGGCGAAGACCAGCGCACGCGCGAGAAGTTCCCGGTGCGCTATGACATCGACCTGCTGCGCTGCGTGTTCTGCGGCTATTGCGTCGACGCGTGTCCCGAAGACGCGATCTACATGACGCGCGACTACGAGATGGCCATCGACACGCGCGCCCGCGCGGTGGTCGGCCTGCGCGACCTGGTCGTGCCGCCGAACTTCCCCGTCGGCCCGATGGGCTGGCGCCCGTACTACGACGGCGTCGACAAACGCGGCACCGCGGGCGGCACGGGCATCGGCCAGCCGCTGCGCAACGCGCCGTTCGACGATACGGACGCGCCGAACCCCGACGTTTATCGCGGGGCCTGATTTCGCTTCGCGTAAGGACGCCGGAGGCCCCTCGTCGTCCCTACGCGCGAAGCGCGTTGCGCTTCCGTCGGCATTGTTATGATTCGCACCTCGTGAAGCCGCTGGAGACGAACGTCGAGGAAGTTCTGCGCAATGCCATCCAGAGCGAGGTGGAGACGCGCGCGTACTATCAGAGGCTCGCCGAGCGCACCGACTCAGCCGACGTGCGCAAGCGGCTGTTGCAGCTCGCCGACGTCGAGCTCGTGCATCGCGCGAAGCTCGAGCGCCGCTATCGCGACACCATCGGCACCAACCCTCCGGATCCCGAGGCGGTGACCATCGAGCTGCCGCCCGACATCGCCCAGCTCGATCTCAGCCGCGCGCTGAAGTACGCGCTCGAGCGCGAGCGCGACTCCGAGAGCTACTACCGTTTTCTCGCCGAGCGCGTGCCGCCCACGACCGAGCTCGGACGGCTTTTCGTGGAGCTGGCGGAAATCGAGTGGAAGCACAAGACCGACCTGCAGGCCGAGTACGACGCGGCCGCCGGACCGGACGGCTTTTTTGCGAACCTCTGACGCACATCGCACGCACCGCTGACGCTCGACCCGTCGAAGCCGCGTCCACTCACGAATTATTTTGCGCGGCGCCACGGGCGGATGACCGCCCTTCCCTACACTAACGTCTCATACAGCGCACCGTTTTCGAGAACCGGCAGCGTGTTGTATGAGAGAGAGCAGACGGCCCGGTGGCAACGCCGGGCCGCATGTTTTTTGCGCGTAGAATGCGCGGCGCTTGATCTACCTCGACAACAACGCCACCACGCGCGTGGCCGATGAAGTGCTCGCGGCGATGACGCCGTTCTACCGCGAGCTCTACGGCAACGCCCACGCCATCCACTCCCTCGGCCGCCGCTCGCACGACGCCGTCGAAGACTCCCGCGCCGAGCTGGCGCTGCTCCTCGGGTGCGATGCGTCCGAGGTGATCTTCACGAGTTGCGGAACCGAAGGGAACGCCATCGTGCTGCGCGGGCTCACCGAGCAGAACGCCGCGCGGCGCCGCGTGGTCACCACCTCCGTCGAACATCCGTCCGTGCTCACGCTCCTGCGCGCGATCGAAGGCGCGGGATTGATCGAGCTCGTGGTCGTTCCCGTCGACACCAACGGCGAGATCGATCTCGATCGCATGCGCGATGCGATCGACGATCAGACGCTGCTCGTCACCGTGATGCTGGCGCAGAACGAGACCGGCGTCATTCATCCCATCGCGCGGATCGCGGAGCTCGCGCACGCGCGCGGCGCGCTGGTGCATGTCGACGCGGTGCAGGCCGCCGGCAAGATCCCCGTCGATCAACGCGCACTCGGCGCCGACTTCATCACCATCTCCGGACACAAGTTCCACGCGCCGAAAGGCATCGGCGCGCTGACGATCCGCCGCGGGCTGAAACTGCAGCCGCTCTGGTACGGCGGAGGGCAGGAGCTCGGTCTGCGCTCGGGCACGGAGCCCGTGCCGTCGATCGCGGGCTTCGCAACGGCCGCAAAGCTCGCGCGCGAGGCGCTGCTCTCCTACGCGAACGTCCGCGCGCTGCGCGACAAGCTCGAATCCGCGATCACCGCCGGCGTCCCCCACACTTCAGTCAACGGCGCGACGCAGCCGCGCCTCGGCAACACGGCAAACATCGCTTTTCACGGGAAAGCGGCGGACGAGATCGTTCGCGCGCTCGACGCGAAAGGCATCTGCACCTCCGCCGGCGCCGCGTGTCACTCCGGCAACGTCGAGCCGAGCGGCACGATGAAAGCCATGGGCTTGCCGCTGCATGTCGCGATGGGCGCTGTGCGTTTCTCGCTGTCGCGCTACACGACCGAGGCGGAGATCGACGAGACCATTCGCATCGTGGCCGCGCTTTAGTGTCGCGTCACGGCTGAAAACGCGGGTGATTTGCGAGTGCCGGTGCGTCGGCTGCAAGTCGCGACGCAGGCGATGCTGGGACATCGTCGAGTCGCGGCGATGCGGCAGACGGCGTGCCGGCGCCGCAAAAGCACCCGCGGTTTCAGCCGCGACACGACACTAGCGCTTCGTCCAGCACCACGACTCGGAAGGCTGTCCCTCCCCTTCCACCGTTGCGCAGAGCTGTCCGTCCCGAAGGAAGTAGATGATGCGTTGCGGGTAGTCGTGCTTCGGATTCGCGAACACGACGCGCGTCCCGGAGCTCTCGACGAGCGGGAACGGCGTCACGGGTTTGCCGCCCGGTTGCGCGAGGAAGGCCACGCCTTCCGGCGTGTTGGCGATGCGCATGAATTCGAACGACGACTGCGCACCCTTGACGTCGCGATGCATGCCCACCATCACGTCGTTCTTCGGCGCGAGCCAGACTTCTTCCATCTCCACGCCGTCGACGGTGGCGGACCAGTGACCGCTCATCCAGGCCAGGCTTTGAACGGCGGCGGCGAGCAGCAGCGTTTTCATAAGACGATCGTGTAGCCGAGGGTTTTGAGGTCGGGCATGCGGTCGAGGTAGACGTGGCCGTCCGTGTGATCGATCTCGTGCTGGAAGATGCGCGCCTGGAAGTCGTCCACTTCGAGGTCGAGCGGATCGCCGTCGTGATCGACGCCGCGCACGCGGATGCGCTGGTAGCGCGGCGTTTCACCGCCGAGGAAGGGGACGCTCAGGCATCCCTCCCAATCGGTGATGCGGTCCGTGCCCACCGGCTCGTACGTGGCGTTGAACACCGCGCCGACGCCGACCGACTTCACGCCGCGGCGCTTGGCGACGCGCTCCTGCACCTCGAATACGAACACGCGCAGCGGCAAATGCACCTGCGGCCCGGCCAGTCCGACGCCTTCGTAGGCGTGCATGGTCTCGACCATATCCTCGATGAGCTGCTTGAACTTGCCGGCCCTGATGTCTTTGATCTCGACGTCGGAGGCCTTCTCGCGGAGCACGGGATGCCCGAGCCGCGACACTTTCAGAATCGACATGATTAGAGTCTAGCGATGAACGATGAACGATGAGCGATGAACTTGTGCTCTTCCCTGCTCATCGCTCATCCATCGCTTTCATGTTGATCGCGATGAAGAGAGCGATGCACATGATCACCGCGCCGCCGTAGAACGCGCCTGCCGCTTTGGCCCAGTCGTACAAGGCGCCCGAGAGCAGCGGCCCGAGGAAGCGCGCCAGCGATCCCGCCGATGTCGCCAGGCCGAGGAGGCTGCCGCGATCCTGTTCGGGTGAGACTTTCGAGACCAGCGCGGTGAGCGACGGATAGCAGAGTCCCTGGCCGACGGCGATGAAGAAGCCGACGGCGTAGAGCAGCGGCACGCGCCAGATCGACGGCACGCACGCGAAGCCGAGCGCGAAAGACGCCGCGCCGATCACGATCACGCGCTTCTCGCCGAGCTGCTTCACCAGTCGTCCGATCAAACCGCCCTGGATGACCGCGACGATCACGCCCATGTAGAGAAAGATGTAGGCCATGTCCATCTGGCGAAAGTCGAAGCGATCGCGCCCGTGCAGCGTGACGCTGATCTCCATGCCCGACACCGCCAGCAGCGTGAGAAAGAGTCCGGCCATCAGCGCGGAGAGGACCGGACTGGCCAGCGTCTCGCGCCACAGCCGCTTGTCGAACTGCGGCGGCACGCCGCTGCGCGGCACGAGGTGCGCGGGCTTCGACTCCGCGAGCACGCTCAGCGCGACGAGGAATGCCGTGAACGACAGTCCCGCCGCGACGAGCCCCGGCAGCAGGTTGCCGTGCAGTCCGTGCTTCGTGCCGATCGAGGCGAGCACGCCGCTGAGCGGAGGCCCGAGGATGAAGCCGAGGCCGAAGGCGGCGCCGATGAGGCCCATGCCTTTCGCGCGGTTCTCGGGCGACGTCGAGTCCGCGATGTACGCCTGCGCGGTGCCGATGTTCGCACCGCCGACGCCCGCGATCACGCGCGACAGAAACAGCGTGGCCAGACTGTGCGAGAACGCGAACAGCAGATACCCGCTCGTGCTGGCCACGAGACTGACCAGCAGGATCGGACGCCGCCCCACGCGATCGGAGAGCCTCCCCCACACCGGCGCGAAGAAGAACTGCATGATGGAGTAGATGCCCACCACCGCGCCCACCGCGAAACCGCTCGCACCGTACTCGCGCGCGTAGAACGACAGGAACGGGATGACCATCCCGAACCCGATCAGATCGATGAAGACGGTGAGGAAGAGAACGAGGAGCGAGGCGCGGCGCATGGAGCGCGCGAGAGTGTATCGCGCGGGCGGCGTCTACACTTCGCACATGGACGCCAATGAGCTGATCTCTCGCGGTCAGGAAAATCTCGAAATCGTGAAGCAGTACCTCGCCTCCATCGAAAGCGCCGCGCCGTTCGAGGAAGTCGCCAAACACCTCGCCCCGGACGTCGTGCAGACCGAGTTTCCGAACCGGCTGGTGCCGAATGGTGCGACGCGGCGGCTGCCCGACCTGGCCGCAGCCGCAGCCTCGGGGAAAAAGGTCGTTTCGGCGCAGCGCTACGAGATCCGGAACGCGGTCGCACTGGGCGAGCACGTAGCGCTCGAGGTGCAGTGGACCGGCACTCTGGCGGTCCCGTTCGGGACGATCCCCGCAGGAGGCCGGATGACGGCGAACTTCGGCGTCTTCCTCGTCGTCCGAGACGGCCGGATTCAGACGCAGAACAACTACGACTGTTTCGATCCCTTTTGACTCACTCCCCGTCGAGGAACCGCTCGATCAGCCGCGCCGTCAGCTCGGGTGCATCCGAGTCGGCGGAGGCGGAGATCGATTCGCCGAGGTAGTCGCCGTGGCCGCCGGGGAGGATGAACAGGCGCGCGCCGGCGATGAGGCGCGTCAGCTCGAGGGCGTGCTCGGGCCGGACGATGTCGCGATCGCCGAGAACGATGAGAGTCGGGACGGAGAGCGACGCGAGGAAGGCGTCGGGAACATCGGTGAAGCTCCGCATCCGCTCCGCGTCTTTGTCGTGCATGACTCGCAGTTGCTGCTCATCCGGATTGACGCGCAGAAACGCGTCCTTCAAGGCGGCCGGCATGTTCGTGAAGTCCGCCACCTTCATGAATTCCCAGAGCTGCGGGACCGCGCCGTCGCGCTTCGTGAACGACGACGCGAACACGAGCTTGCGCACGAGCCGCGGATGCCGGATCGCGACCTGCAGAGCGATGCTGGCGCCGTTGCTGAAGCCGAGGACGTCGGCGCGCTCGACGTCGAGATGCGCCAGCAGCGCCGCGACGTCGTCCGCCGACGTCTCGAATGCAACGGGCGCGTCGCGATCGGTGGTTCGGCCGTGACCCTGCTCCTCCACCGCGATCACTCTCCGCCCGCGCGCAAAGACCGGGAGGATCCTGCCGAACGTGACCTCGATCGTCGAACCGCCGCCGTGCAGCAGGACGAGCGGCACGCCGTCGTGCCGCCCGTGGACTTCGTAATACATGCGAATGCCGTTCAGCGGCGCGTGGCCCGATTTCACGCTTCCCCCAACCTCACTTCACCACGTGCCACTCGGTCTGCCGGCCCGCGACATAGCGCACGCGCGTGCCGTCGAAGACGGCCGACTGTTCGAGCTTGATCTGCACGAGCTGGCCGTTCCACTCCGGCACGGCCACTTTCACGTTGCCCTCGATGGCGTACGCCGTGTTCGCGTGCAGTTTCCAGTCGCCGTAGACCGGCGTGGCGTTCTGGTTGTCCCAGAAGCCGATGAACGGGCCCGGCGCGTGGCCGAAGAATCCGAGGGGATGCGTGTACGTCGCGGAGAGGATGTTCTCTTGCGCCGTGGCTGCGCGCGTCGCGGCGAGGATCTCGTTGCCGCTGCGTCCCGTGACGAAGTTGCTCGTGAGGATGTCCTGCCAGCGGTTGCCGGCGCGCAGCGCGTTCTTCAATCCGTCCGGAACATCCGTCTCGCCGTCGCGCAGGACGTAGCCCATCTCCTGCGTGTCCGTGTTCAGGCGCAAGTAGGTAATGCCCACATCCGTGTGCAGCACGTCGCCGCGATGGATGATGCCTTCCTCGCCGCAGAACGGCGCGTCGGCCTTGCATTCGACGCCGGCGCGTTGAGTGTTGACGTCGGGCATGAACCAGATCGGCAGTCCGCGCTCGGCGTAGCGCTCGCGGATGTACCACGCCACGTCGTCGGTCGTCGTCACGCCCGGTGTGATCACCTTCGACGAAAAGGCCTCGGCGATCACGTCACGGGCGATGGCCACGATGTGCGGATAGACCTCCAGCTCCATCGCCGTGCGCTGCTCGAGCCAGCGGATGGCCAG
>DATLBM010000304.1:0-3006 GCA_035526885.1 Thermoanaerobaculia bacterium
CGCTGATCGCGATCATCCACTTCCAGGAGATCGCGAATGGAGATCATGCCCACGAGCTTTCCTTCGTCGACGACGGGCAGATGCCGCGAATTGATGGAGTGCATCTTCTGGATCGCCGTCAGCACGTCTTCGCTCGGCGCGGCCACGACCAGCTCGCGCGACATCACGTCCGACACTTCCGTCGAATCGGGGTTGAGGCCTTTGGCGACGACGCGCGACATGATGTCGCGCTCCGAGAAGACGCCCGCCAGCGCGCCTTTCTCGACCACCGCCACCGCGCCGATGTTCTTCTCCGACATCCGCTCCGCGGCATTGCGCACGCTCCATCCCGGCTCGATCACCGTCAGCGTCTGTCCTTCGATGAGCTCTCCGATGTGCTTCATGAGCGTCTCCTAGTAGCGCAGCAGCGAATGCAGCGGGACGTCAGCGGACATCTGGTTGCGGCCGTTGAGGAAGCTCAGCTCGACCACCGTCGCGGCGCCGACGATCGTGGCCTCGAAACCCCGCACGAGGTGCGTGGCTGCTGCAAGCGTGCCGCCAGTGGCCAGCACGTCGTCGATGATGAGCACGCGATCGTCGGGCGTGAGCGCGTCGTCGTGAATCTCCAGCGTGCCGCTGCCGTACTCGAGGACGTACTCGTGCTTGCGCGTCGTCCAGGGAAGCTTGCCCGGCTTGCGGATGGGAACGAAGCCGGCGCCGAGGTTCTGCGCCACGATGCTGCCGAAGATGAAGCCGCGGGACTCGATGCCGGCCACCACCGTCACGCGCTCGTTCGTGAACGGCTGGCCCAGCCACTCGCACGCGCTGCGCAACGCCTCGGGCGATCGCAGCAGCGGCGTGATGTCTTTGAACAGGATGCCCGGCTTCGGGAAGTCCGGAACGTCGCGAAGAAAATCGTGCAGCTGTTCGGCGGTCATCAGAATTTCACGTCGAAGTCCGGCAGCTTGCCGGTGAACTCCTTCGAGTCCGAATCGATCTTCGTGACCTCGGCATAGCGCGGACCTTCGCGGATCTCCTCGATCCACTCGTCGATCGATTTCTTCTCGCCCTCGACCAGCGCCTCGACCGAGCCGTCGCGGTTGTTCTGAATCCAGCCCTTGAGGCCCATGCGTCGCGCCACACGCGTGGCGAAGAAGCGGTAGCCGACTCCCTGGACCTTGCCGTGGATGCGCAAGTGCCGCTGTTCCTTCATATGGCGCGGGATTGTATAGCGGTCAGCGCCGCCGTCGCGTGCTGCGTTTCTTCGTCGAGGTCTTCTTCTTCGGCGTCGAGACCTTCTTCGGCGCCGGTGCGGGCGCCTGCACCGTCACGACTTTCGGCGGTGCGTTCTTCACATCCGTGACGCTGGCCTGCAGGCCCTCGATCATCTTCTGTTGCTGCTCGTTCTGCGTGCGCAGCATCGAGACGGCCCGTGCCAGGTCGTCGCGCTCTTTTTTCGCCAGCGACCACAGCGCGATCGTCGCAGCCGCCGCGGCGTCCGTGCGCGGATACTGCAGCACGATCTTCGACAGCGACTCGCGCGCCTTGTCGTTGTTGCCGTCCGTGAGATCCGTCCGCGCCTGCTTGAGCAGCGCGTCGGCGCGCAGATCGTTCGGCACCGACAACACGAGATAGACGACGACGGCACCGAGGATGGCCGCGACGAAGGCGGTCAGATAGAGGAGCGGACGCACCTTCATGGCGCGCCTACTCTTTCCAGCCGAACTTTCCGACCAGCGGCACGAACTCCGCGCTGCCGCAATCCTCGATCTTCACGCCCGTCCCGACGCGCGTCACGCGCGCCAGGCGCTGATTGCCCGCGGGCCCGACGGGGATGATCATCCGACCCGTGCGCGCCAGCTGCTGCACTAGCGGCTCGGGGACCTGCGGCGCCGCGGCCGCGACGATGATGCGGTCGAACGGCGCCTGATCGCTCCAGCCGTACGTCCCGTCGAATACCTTCACCGAGGCGTTGTGCACCTTCAGCTCGCGGAACAGCTCCGCGGCGCGCAACGCCAGCTCGTTGACCCGTTCGATGGTGAAGACTCTCGCACACAGTTTCGAAAGTACCGTCGCCTGGTATCCAGTCCCCGTGCCAATCTCCAGGACCTTCTCTTTGCCCGTGAGCTCGAGCAACTCGATCATGCGCGCCACGATGTAGGGCTGCGAGATGGTCTGCTTCGAGCCGATGGGCAGCGCGCCCGGGCCGTACGCCTTGGCCACCACCACCTGCGGCACGAACCGGTGCCGCGGCACGTCCCGCATGGCCTGCAGCACGCGCTCGTCCTTCACGCCGCGCGCGGCGACGTGGCGGTCGACCATCAGCGCGCGCTGGTGCGCGAGCTCGCGCTCCTGATCATCTCTTCGCGGCGAGGTGGCCAAGCGTCTCCTCGAGAGGTTTGAGGCGCGGAATGCTTCGATGATCGGTCAGATCGAGATGCAGCGGCGTGATGGAGACGAAGCCTTTGTTCACGGCATCGAAGTCGGTGTCCTCGCCCGGATGCCACACCGGCTCCCATCCGCCGATCCAGAAATAGCTGCGTCCGCGCGGGTCTTTCCGCTCGATCACTCCCTCGGTATACACGCGCCGTCCGAGGGCCGTGATCTTCACGCCCGCGAGCTCGCCGAGCGGAAAGTTGACGTTGAGGATCACACGCGGGTCCTTGTGCTCGGTCAGGGCAACCCGGGTCATCTCTCCCGCGAACTCGGCGCAGCGGTCCCACGAGAAATGCTCGCCCACCATCGCGGAGAACGCGACGGACGGGATGTTCAGCAGCGCGCCTTCGAACGCGGCCGAGATGGTCCCCGAGTAGGTGACGTCATCGCCGAGGTTCGGGCCGAAGTTGATGCCGGAGACGATGAGATCGGGACGCGCGTCCTTCATCACCTTGAGGATGGCGAGATTGACGCAGTCCGACGGCGTGCCGTCGACGATCCACTCGTCCTTTTGGATCTGCAGCAATCGAAGCGGGCGATTGAGCGTGAGCGCGTGCGATGCGGCGCTCTGCTCGCGGTCCGGTGCGACGA
>DATLBM010000305.1:0-3844 GCA_035526885.1 Thermoanaerobaculia bacterium
CTCCGTGCCGATCCGCGCATGCGGCTTGGTGAAGGTGGCCCGCCCGTCCGGCCCGCGATGGCGCAGCGTTTCGCCCATGAGGTCGACGACCTGGGGGTGGCGCAGCTGCGCCGCGCTGACGATGCCGTAGATGCCGCACACTGGGCGCGCATTCTATGCTGGCCTTGATTCAGTCCAGCCCGTACGCCACGTGCCGCGCCCCCGTCCCAATCACCCGCCACCCGCGTGATTCCAGCACTGCCCGCCGCTTCGCATCCCCCACCCGCAGGACATACACGCGCGGCGCCGGCGAAGTCAGCGAGCGTTCAAAGTACGGCAAGGGTTTGATCGGCGCGGCGGGATTGCTCGTGAACTGGCCGTAGCGGCGGATGAGGTAGTTGCTCGTCAGCTCGCTCGCGTCCTCGCTGACCACCGTGATCGGGCGGCGCAGGTAGAACGACAGCGATCCTGCGTACGCCTCCACGCCGATGATCTCCGTCTGCGGCGTGAGGCGCGGCTGCATCTCCGCGGCCATCGACTTCGTCGAGCGGCGCTCCGCGATGCCTGCCAGCAGCGGTTCCGTCGCGATGGGCAGCGCGAGGATGGGCAGCGTCAGCGCGGCGAGGATCCACTCGCGCCGTCTGGCGAAGAGTGCGATGAGGCCGCCGAGGAGGAAGGCGATGCCGAGGATGAGGGCGGTGGTGGGGGCGGTGCCGGCGATCTCCGGCTTCATCTTCACCCGCGGCAGGATCAGCGGCGCGGCCAGGAGAATCGCGCCGAAAACAGCGAGCACGATCGCGGCGATGCGGGTGCGAGCATCGCTCCAGATCCGCGACACCATCAGCGCCACCGCGGGCATCAGCGGCAGGATGTACTGCGGGCGCTTCGACTGCGAGATCGAGAAGAACACCAGCGGCACCACCAGCCAGAGGATCAGAAAAAGATCGAGCTTCTTTGACGATCGCCACGACGCCAGCGCCACGATCGACCACGGCAGCGCGCCCGCCAGCAGGTACGGCACGAAGTACCACGGCGGCCCCGTGCGCTGCAGCTCGCTGGTAGCCATGCGCGCCGCGGTTTCCGTGACCAGCACGTAGCGCAAAAACTCCGGCACCACGCGCGTCACGCCCCAGACCCACGGCGCGATCACCGCCGCGAACAGCACGATTCCCACGATCGGAAAGACGACGCTGAGTGCCTTTCGCCGCCAGGCGTACGGAATGATCACGAACAGCACGAGCACGAACGTGACCGGTCCTTTCGTGATCATGGCCAGACCCATCGCGGCCCAGGCCAGCATCGCCCAACGCGCGTTGCGCTCTTCGATCGCGCGCCAGAACGCCGTCAGCGCGACGGTCGTGAAGAACGCCAGCGCGCTGTCGAAGATCACCGTGCGCGCGAACGCCACGACGAACGGCATCGACAGAAACACGATCGCCGCCACGAACGGGTCGCAGCCCGCGCGGCGCGCGAACCAGAACAGCACCGCCGCGGTGGCGATGGTGAAGAGAAATGCGGGCAACCGCGCGGCGAGCTCCGTCGGCCCGAATACCTCCATGAACGCCGCCTCGGCCGCAAAGTACACGACCGGCTTGTCGAGGTACGGCAGGCCGTTCAGGCGCGGCATCACGTAGTCGTTCGTCTCCGCCATCTCGCGCCCGACCTCGGCATTCCGTCCCTCGTCCGCATCGAGCAGCGGAGGATCGCCCAGCCGCAGACCGATGGCGATCACGACGACGAGGAGCCAGAGTTTGAGGAAGGTCCGCAAGCGCGGGCAGTTTAAACTCTGCGCCACATGGTTCAGCCAGGCACGACGCTCGGCCCCTACCAGATCATCAACCTGATCGGCGAGGGCGGAATGGGATCCGTCTATCGCGCCAAAGACACGCGCCTGGGCCGCGACGTGGCAGTCAAGGTGTTGACCAACGTCGCCTTCAGCGATCGCGAGCGCCTGCTGCGCTTCGAGCAGGAAGCGCGCGCGACAGGCATGCTCAACCACCCGAACCTGCTCACCGTGTACGACGTCGGCCGCGACGAGCAGGACAATCCCTTCCTGGTCACCGAGCTGCTCGAAGGCGAAACGCTGCGGTCCCGTCTCGAGCGCGGAGCGCTCTCGCCGCGCAAGGCCGTCGACGCCGCGCTGCAGATGGCGCAGGGCCTCGCGGCCGCGCACGACAAAGGCATCGTCCATCGCGATCTCAAGCCCGACAACATCTTCCTCACGCGCGACGGTCGCCTGAAGATCCTCGACTTCGGCATCGCCAAGCTCACCTCGCGCGCGGGCGCCGACGGTCCCACGTTCGAAATGGCCGCCACCGAGCCGGGCATGGTCATGGGCACGGTCGGGTACATGTCGCCCGAGCAGGTCCGCGGCGAAGCCGTCGACCATCGCAGCGACATCTTCTCCCTCGGCACGATCTTCTTCGAGATGCTCACCGGCGCGCGCGCGTTCAAGCGCAACTCCGCGGTGGAGACGCTGAGCGCCATCCTCAAGGAAGATCCTCCCGACCTGACCGACCTGTTGCCGACAGCGCCGCCGGCGCTGGAGCGTTTGCTGCGGCGCTGCCTGGAGAAAGACCGCGACCAGCGATTCCAGTCCGCGCGCGATCTCGGCTTCAACCTCGACACGCTGGCGGCGATGTCCGGTACGTCGACGCTGTCCGGCGTGCCGCGGCAGCCGGCGCACCCGACGCCAGCGCCTTCGCAGATTCCGCCGACGCAGAAGATGCCCCTGGCGACGCCGCCGACGGTGCGCACGACGGCGAGGCCGGTGCAGAAGCCGAAGCGGCGGCGCGTGTCGCCGGTGCTGCTGGCGCTGCTGTATCTCGTCTCCATCGCGGGCGCGGCGTACGCGGCGTGGTGGTGGGCGCGGCGCGACACGCAGGAAGTGGCCGAGCCGCAATTTCATCGCCTGACCTTCCGCCGCGGCGAAGTGCGCTCGGCGCGCTTCTCGCCCGACGGCGAAACCATCGTCTACAGCGCGGCGTGGGATGGACAGCCGTCGCAGGTCTTCGTGGTGAGCAAACGGGCCACGGAAGCGCGTCCGCTGGAGATCGATGACAGCGAAGTGCTTTCGGTCTCCGCGGATGCGGAGCTGGCCATCCTGCTCCATCGCGATCGCGTCTCCAACCTCGGCACGCTCGCGCGCGTGCCGCTGGCCGGCGGCGTTCCGCGCGAGATGGCCAACGATGTGTTGCAGGCCGACTGGGCGCCGGACGGCCAGTCGCTGGCCATCATCCGCCAGCAATCGGGAAAGACGCGCGTCGAGTATCCGATCGGCACGGTGAAGTACGAAACGCCGCATTACGTCCGCGACGTACGCGTGTCGCCGGATGGAAAACGTCTGGCCATCCTCGAGCCGTCGCAGGGCGAATGGGAGCTGGCCATCATCGACAGCGCGTCACCGGTGACCATCGCGCGCGGCTGGGCGCGCGGCGCGAAGGGCATCGCCTGGTCGCGCGACGGACGGGAGGTCTGGGTCTCCGGCACCAACAGCGCAGCCTCGCCCCCTGCGCTCTACGCGGTGGACGTCGAGAACGGCACGATGCGCCTCGTGACGCGACTGGCCGGCGGCGTGCGCATCTTCGATCTCTCCGCGACGGGCGAAACGCTGATGTCGAACGAGACGTGGCGCGCCGCGCTGATGTGGAGCCGCAACGAGTCGTCCGGTCGACAAGCCGTCGAGTCGACGAGTCTTCAGGCGCCGGCCGCAACGACGACCATGGCGCCAACTCCCCTCGACGACTCGAAGACTCGAAGACTCGAAGACTCGGAAAAAGACGCCTCCTGGCTGGACTGGTCCATCCTGGCCGACCTCTCGCCCGACGGGCGCACGCTCCTCTTCAGTGAAACGCGGCAGGGCGGC
>DATLBM010000306.1:0-2766 GCA_035526885.1 Thermoanaerobaculia bacterium
GTGTTCCAGCTCGGCAACCAGTCGTATCGCGTGCTGCAGGTGGGCATGGGAACGGTGCGCGTCGCGGACGCGAAAGGCGAGCCGCCGAGCATCCCCTTCTGGTTCGGCGAAGCGCCCGCGCGCAGCGACGAGTTGTCGAAGGCGGTCAGTGATTTTCGCGCGGAGATGGATGTCATCCTGAGTCGCGAAGACGGGGAAGATCCTTCCAGCGCGTCCGGCAACGGGGAAGGTCCTTCGACCGTCCTCCGCTGCGCTGCGGCGGCTCAGGATGACACGCCGGCCGAAATCCGCGATTACTTCTCCGCATCCAAACGCCTCCTCGGCGTCCTTCCCACCCAGGACACGCTCGTCCTGGAGCGCTTCTTCGACGAAGCGGGCGGCATGCAGCTCGTGTTGCACGCGCCGTTCGGCTCGCGCATCAACCGCGCCTGGGGACTGGCGCTGCGCAAGCGTTTCTGCCGCCAGTTCAACTTCGAACTGCAGGCCGCCGCCACCGAAGACGCCGTCCTGCTCTCCCTCGGCCCGCAGCATTCGTTTCCGCTCGCCGACGTCTTTCGCTACCTCCATCCCGCGACGGCGAAGGACGTGCTCGTGCAGGCGTTCCTCGACGCGCCGGTGTTCCAGACGCGCTGGCGCTGGAACACGACCATCTCGCTGGCCGTGCCGCGCAATCGCAACGGCAACAAGGTTGCGCCGCAGTTGCAGCGCATGATGGCGGACGACCTCATGGCGGCCGTCTTCCCCGACGCCGCGGCGTGCTTCGAGAACATCCCCGGCGACCGGCAGATCCCCGATCACCCGCTGGTGAATCAGGTCGTGCGCGACTGCCTGGAAGAAGCGATGGATTTCGACGGACTGGCGCGCGTGCTCACGCGCATTCACGCGGGCGAGATCACGCTCGTCGCGCGCGACACGCCGGAGCCGTCGCCGCTCTGCTACGAGATCCTCAACGCCAAGCCGTACGCCTTCCTCGACGACGCGCCGCTCGAGGAGCGCCGCACGCAGGCCGTGCTCACGCGGCGCGCGGGCGAGGTGTCGGAGATCGGCGCGCTCGATCCGAGCGCCATCGCGCGGGTGGTGGATGAGGAGCGTCCCGACCCGCGCGATGCGGACGAGTTGCACGATGCGTTGTTGACGGCGGGATTTCTCATTGATGTGGATGAGTCGCTCGCTGCAACACTCATCAACGCGAGACGCGCGATCGCATACAAACGTGGCGACGGGCTTCAGCCCGTCGCGATATCGATATCGGGACGGGCTGAAGCCCGTCCCCACGTTCTCTACGTCGCCGCGGAGCGCCTCCCCGAATTCCTGGCCATTCATTCCATCGAGCCCGGCATCGCGATCCCCACCTCGCGCCAAAAACAGTGGTCCCGCGAAGACGCCCTCGTCGAGCTCCTCCGCGGCCGCACCTCCATCCTCGGACCCGTCACCGCCCGCGAGCTCGCCGCGTCGCTCTCCGTCGAAGAACGCGAGGTCGAGACCGCGCTGCTGAAGCTCGAATCCGAAGGCGTGATCCTGCGCGGCACGTTCCGCGGGCCGAACGAATGGTGCGACCGGCGTCTGCTCGCGCGCATCCATCGCTACACGCTGCACCGCCTGCGCGCGGAGATCGAGCCGGTCAGCCCTGCGGACTTCATGCGCTTCCTCTTCGCCTGGCAGCACGTCACGCCGTCGTCGCGGCTGGTGGGCGTCGAAGGCGTGCAGGCCGTCATCGAGCAACTCGACGGATTCGAGATCGCGGCCGGCGCGTGGGAGCGCGCGGTGCTGCCCGCGCGCATCACGAACTACGAGCCGTCGATGCTGGACATGCTCTGCCTGACCGGCGAGATCGGCTGGGCGCGACTGTCGCCCGCCGCGACAAGCGTCGTCTCGGCGACGCCGATCTCGATCTTCCAGCGCGAGCATGCCGATGCGTGGCAGTCGCTGCGCACCTCGTCCGGGATCGTGCTCAGCGAGCGTGCGCAGGTCGTCCTCGACACGCTCCGCACCCGCGGCGCCTGCTTCGCCCGCGACCTCGGCAACGACGCCGAGGCTTTAGCGGAGCTCGTCTCGGCGGGATTGATCGCCAGCGACGGCTTCGCCGGACTGCGCACGCTGATCCAGCCCACCGCGCGCGCGAACTTCGCGGGACGCTGGTCGCTGATCGAGAGCAACGCCTGCGACGACGCGGTCGAGCTGCAGGCGCACGCGCTGCTGCGCCGCTACGGCATCGTCTTCCGCCGCGTGCTCACGCGCGAGCCGAACGCCGCGCCGTGGCGCGACCTGGCGCGCGTCTATCGGCGAATGGAAGCGCGCGGCGATCTGCGCGGCGGACGCTTCGTCAACGGCATGAGCGGCGAACAGTTCGCGCTGCCCGAGGCGGTGGAGCGGATGCGGGAGATCCGGCGGACGGCGCACGACGGCACGATGATCGTCGTCAGCGCCGCGGATCCGCTGAATCTCACCGGCATCATCACGCCCGGCGATCGCATTCGCGCGGCGCACGGCACGCGCATCGCGTGGCGCGACGGCGTGGCGGTGTCGGTGATGGAGGGCGATTACGTGCGGCCGCTCACCGAGCTCGCGAGCGAGGACGCGCTCAACGCCGCGCATGCGCTGGCCGGGCGGCGGGTGGCGGCGGGCAGCGGATTCGTGGGCCGGTAAGGCGCGGAGCAGGCCTTCGGCGTTTCAGGACCTATAGGACCTATACGTCCTATACGTCCTATGCGTCCTAGTACTTCAACGACAGCAACCGCGGCGCCGCGCCCGGGGCCAGCGTGAGGA
>DATLBM010000307.1:0-12390 GCA_035526885.1 Thermoanaerobaculia bacterium
CGGAGCGAAGTCGCCCGCGGACGCGGAGTCGGCCACCGACGCGAGCTTGTCGTTCAGCCGGATCGGGAAGTTCAGCGGATCCTGCGAGCTGCGGTTCTTCGTCTGATACAGCGCCTCTTCGATCGCGGTCATCTTCTTGTCAAGATCCTTCGCGGCGTCGACGATCGGCTTGCCTTTCTCGTCCTTGCCGATGCGCGTACGCAGGTCCTTGAGCTGCGTGCGCACCTCGCGGATGCGCTCGATCTGCTCGTGGATCTCGGAGAGCTTGCGGTTGGCGGTGAGGAGGAACTGGAACTGCGCGTCGAGATCGGCCTGCGTCGCGGACGTGCGCGGGTCCTGTTTGAGCACGACGGGCACGGTCATCGGCGCGTCGTCGCCAACGGTCAGTCGCGCGGAGTACGCGCCCGGCGGCACTCGCGGCCCGTCCGTCCCCCCGCCCCACAGAACCAGTCCCTCGAACTTCTTCGCCTCGGGATACCGAAGGTTCCACGCGTAGCGATTGAAGCCGGGCACGGAGTCAGGGAGCTTGTTCTTCTCCTTCTCCTTCTCCGCCTTCGGGTCTTTCTCCTCCTTTTCTTCTTTGTCCGAGGCTTTGGCTTCCTGCTCGCCACCTTCGCTCTTCACGTCGATCTTCTTCTCCGGCGCAGTGGGCGGATTCTTCTGCTCGGTCGCCTCGACCGGCGGCGCGGGCGGCTTCACTTCGCCTTCCAGCTCGCGGATCACGGAGCCGTCCTGACTGAGGAAGGCCAGCTTGACCTTCGTGCCGCTCTTCACGGACGGATTGATCCAGTAGTTGACCAATACGCCGCTCTGCAGGTTCGTGCCCTGGTTGCGCGTGCGCTCGCTGGCGAAACCGCCCGTGCGCCACGTCGTGCGCGGCGCGAACAGCAGCGCGTTCTTCTTCGCCGCATTCGCGTCGAGCTGCTGCAGCGGCGTGATGTCGTCGAGCATCCAGAACGCGCGGCCCTGCGTGGCGGCGATGAGATCGTCGTCGCGCACAGCCAGATCGGTGATGGGCACCATCGGCAGATTCAGTTGCAGCGACTGCCACGCCGCGCCGTCGTCGAACGACACGTACATGCCGCGCTCGGTGCCCGCGAACAGGAGTCCCTTGCGGCGCTTGTCGCTGCGCACGACGCGCGTGAAGTGATCGGCGGCGATGCCGTTCACGATCTTCGTCCACGTCGCGCCGTAGTCGGTGGTCTTGAAGAGATACGGACGGAAGTCGTCGGCCTTGTACATCGTGCCCGCGACGTAGGCCGTGCCTCTGTCGAACGGGCTGACGTCGATGGAGTTCCACATGATCCACTGCGGCGCGATTTTCGGGGTCACGTCCGTCCACGACTTGCCGCCGGCGCGCGTGAGGTGCAGCCGGCCGTCGTCGGAGCCGGTCCAGATCACGCCTTTTTCATGCGGCGATTCCGCGACTGCGAAGATCGTTCCGTAGTATTCGACCGAGGTGTTGTCCTTCGTGATCGGACCGCCGGAGGAGGCCATCTTCGTTTTGTCGTTCCGCGTGAGGTCGTCGCTGATGCGTTCCCAGCTCGCGCCGCCGTTCGTCGAACGGAACAGATGCTGCGACGCGGCGTACATCGTGTTCGCGTCGTGCGGCGAGAAGAGCAGCGGGAAGTTCCACTGAAACCGCTCCGCCGCCCCTTCGGCTCCGTGCCCCATCGGATTGTTCGGCCACGGATTCACATCGCGGAACTCCTCGGTGCGGTGATTGGCCATCGTCAGGTAGCCGCCGTACGAGCCGCCGTACACGATGTCGGGATCGTCCGGCTTGGCGACGATGTGACCGCTCTCGCCGCCCGCGGTCTCCTCCCAGTCGCGCGGGCCGATGCCGCCGCCGCTGGTCGAGCGATGCTTGATGCGCACGGCGCTGTTGTCCTGCTGTGCGCCGAGGAGGCGGTAGGGGAAGGAGTTGTCGGTGGTGACGCGGTAGAACTGCGCGGTGGGCTGATTGTCCTGACCGGTCCAGCTCATGCCGCCGTCGGCGGTGACGTTCGCGCCGCCGTCGTTGGACTCGATCATGCGGCGCGTGTCGTTGGGATTGATCCAGAGATCGTGGTTGTCGCCGTGCGGCGTGGCGATGGTGCTGAAGGTCTTCCCGCCGTCTTTCGATTTGTGGAAGCGGACGTTGGTGACGAAGACGGTGTCTTCATCCTGCGGGTCGGCGAAGATGCGCGAGTAGTACCAGGCGCGCTGCCGCAGATCGCGCGAGTCGCTGGTCTTCTCCCACGTCTCGCCGGCGTCACGGGAGCGGAACACGCCGCCGTCTTCCGCCTCGACGATGGCGTAGATGTTCTGCGCATTCGATCGCGAGACGCTCACGCCGATGATGCCCAGCGTCTTTTTCGGCAAGCCCTTGTTGCGGGAGATGTTCTTCCACGTGTCGCCGCCGTCGGTGGACTTCCACAACGCCGAGCCCTCGCCGCCGCTCTCGAGCGAATACGGGGTGCGGCGCACGCGCCACGTGGAGGCGTAGAGGATGCGCGGATTGGTGGGATCCATGGCCAGATCGATGGCGCCGGCGTTTTCGTTCGCGAAGAGAATGCGCTCCCACGACTTGCCGCCATCCTTCGAGCGATAGACGCCGCGCTCCTGGCTGGGACCGAAGAGATGTCCGAGGACGGCGGCGTACACGAGATCGGGATTGCGGGGGTGGATGCGCACGCGCGGGATGTGCCGCGAGTCTTTCAGTCCGATGTGCGTCCAGGTCCTGCCCGCGTCGGTCGACTTCCACATGCCGTCGCCCTCGGACACGTTGCCGCGCACGGTCTTCTCGCCGGTGCCGGCGTAGACGACGTTCGGATCCCACTCACTGACGGCCACCGCACCGATGGAGCCGCCGAAGAACCCGTCGCTGACGGGCTTCCACGTCTCCCCGCCATCGATGGTCTTCCACACACCGCCGCCCACGGAGCCGAAGTAATACGTGTTGGGCTGCGAGGCGATCCCTTCGACCGCGGCCGAGCGTCCGCCGCGATACGGCCCGACATTGCGCCACTCGAGCTTCTTGAACTGCGCGGGCTCGAAGGGGCTGGCGGCGAAGAGGAAGGGGGTGGTGAGGAGGAGCGAGACGAGAGCGAAGAGTCTGCGCGTCATGGCGCGGAATTCTATCCCGTGGCGCGATGTACACTTTGATGTACATGAAGAAGAAATCGATCGCCGAGGCGCGGAACAATCTGCCGCAGTTGGTGAAGGACGCCGAAGCCGGGCAGCCGGTGGAGTTGACACGGCATGGGCGGCGCGTCGCGGTGATCGTATCGGCGCGGGAGTATGACCGGCTGGCCGCAAAAAAGACGAACTTCTGGGATGCCTACCAGACCTGGCTCAAGAACCATGACGTAGTGGCCCTCGATCTCGATCCCGACGAATTCCTGGCCGGCATACGGGACCGCGATCCCGGACCGGAACCGGACCTTTGAGTCTGGATTTTCTGCTGGATGCGAATGTCGTGTCGGAACCGTTCCGGCGGACACCACGCGTCAACGTGGTTCGGAAGCTGTACCGCCACCGCAACGAGGTGGCCATCGCGTCCGTGGTTTGGCACGAGCTGCGGTTCGGTCTGGAACGCATGCCGCCGTCGCTGAGGCGCGATGCGCTCGCTAACTACCTGGACAGCGTGATCGAGTCGATGCCCATCCTCGACTACGACTACCGCGCCGCCGACTGGCACGCGCGCGAACGCGCCCGGCTTTCTAAACGCGGCCTGACTCCGCCGTACGCAGACGGCCAGATCGCCGCCATCGCCAGCGTCAACGACCTGACCCTCGTCACGTTCAACGAAGCCGACTTTCAACGCTTCAATGGCCTGCGCGTCGTGACGTGGCGTTAGCATGTCCCCCATGTCCGATCACTACTACGCACCCGATCATCTGAAGGCCTTCGGCAACATCGCCGAGGGCGCGCCGGAGCTGGCGAAGAAGTTTTTTGATTACTACGGGGCGGTGTTTGCCGCGGGGGCGCTGACCGAGCGCGAGAAGGCGCTCATCGCGCTGGCCGTCGCGCATACGGTGCAGTGCCCGTATTGCATCGACGCGTACACCACCGAATCGCTGCAGAAGGGCGCGGACCTCGAGCAGATGACCGAGGCCGTGCACGTGGCCTGTGCGATCCGCGGGGGCGCGTCGCTCGTGCACGGGATGCAGATGAAAGGGCACGCGGAAAAGGCGGGGATGTGACGGAGTCCCTGCAGTCGCGGCGCGCGCCGCTGGCGCATCCGTCGGAGCAGCTCGCGCTGCTGGACGGATTGCCCATGAACGGCACCGGCGACTTCGCCGCCGCTTTGACGCGCGCGGGCTGGCCCGAGCTGACGCCGGCGATGCTGGAGATCTTCCAGATCAACGTCGGGAAGCTGTGCAACATGACCTGCCGGCATTGCCACGTCGACGCCGGTCCCGATCGCACGGACGCGATGATGTCGCGCCAGACCATCGACGACTGCCTGCGCGCGCTCGATCAGACGAACGCGCACACCGTGGACATCACTGGCGGCGCGCCGGAGATCCATCCGCAGTTCAAGTACCTCGTCGACGAGGCGGTGAAGCGCGGCAAGCACGTCATCGACCGCTGCAATCTCTCGGTCCTGCTGCTGCAGCGGAACGATGGACTGGTGGACTGGCTGGGAGAGCGCGGGGTGGAGATCGTGGCCTCGCTCCCCCACTACCGCAAGCGCAACACGGACGCGCAGCGCGGCGACGGCGCGTTCGACAAGTCGATCGAGGCGCTGCGCCTGCTCAACGCCCACGGCTACGGCAAGGGCGATCCGAAACGCATGCTCTCGCTGATGACCAATCCCGCGGGCGCATTCCTCGCGCCGTCGCAGGCGTCGGTGGAGAAGGAATGGCATGCCTCGCTGGAGCGCGATTTCGGCGTTACGTTCGATAGGCTGCTGGCGCTGAACAACATGCCCATCTCGCGCTTTCTCGAATGGCTCGTCGAATCGAACAATCTCCAGTCGTACATGGAGCGTCTCACCTCGGGTTTCAATCCGAACGCGGTGGCGGGCCTGATGTGCCGCAACACGATCTCGGTGTCGTGGGACGGGCGGCTGTTCGACTGCGACTTCAATCAGATGCTCGATCTCGACGCGATGCCGGAGTCGCCGATGACCGTGCGCGATTTCGACTTCGAAAAGTGGCAGCAGCGGCGCGTGGTCACGCGGCGTCACTGCTTCGGGTGTACGGCGGGCGCGGGGAGCTCGTGCGGAGGCGCCACAGCGTGAACCCTGTTCGAAGAACAACGTGGCGACGGGCTTCAGCCCGTCGCGATGTCGACATTGCGACGGGCTGAAGCCCGTCGCCACGTTGCTCTGCTGAGCGCGAAGATCGCGAGAGCCAGCAGCGTCGCGAACGTGATCGCTCGCCCGATCACGAAAGACTCCGGCCAGTACACCAGCCGCACGGTGTGCCTGCCCTTCGGAACGTGGATGCCGAGGAAGGCCACGTTCGCGCGCTGAAGGTGGACGCGTTTGCCGTCGACGTACGCGCGCCAACCTTTCCATGCGCAGTTCGAGACCACGATCCAGCCGTCGCCCTGCATGTCGGCGTGCAGCGTGTCGCCGTTCTGCGCAACGGTGCCCGGGCCGTTCCTGCGCTCGTACGGAATCACGTCCGCGGTGATCCAGGCGCGATCGCGGAAGTCGGTGACGTCCGCCATCTGATCGACGGCCACTTCGCTCTGCATGCCCACCGTGACCATGCGCGGGACGAATGCGCGCGGCAGGACGTTCGGATTCTCGAGCAGCACGGCGCTTCCTTCGCGAGCCACCTCGCGCCAGCCGGCCGGCATCGGCGCGTCGGCGCGCGTGAAGGCGAAGCGGACGTTCAGCATCGACAGGAACGGCTTGGAGAGGTCGTCGGTGCGGTTGAAGAACACGGGCTGGTAGGTCGACCACAGCTCCCACGTCTTCGCGTACGGATGAAAGGTCATGGCCTCGTAGCCGCGCACGTCTTCGAGGCCGTAGAGCGCGTTGGTGGCCGGCAGCAGCGCCCAGTGGGTGCCGGCGATGCGGAACGGCTCGCGCACGTTCTTCATCGGCTCGAAGATCTTCATGGGCGGATACGCGGCCGCGCGCGGGAACGACGCGTGGACGTTGTACTCGGAGATGCCGCGTTGCGCGATCAAACACGCCAGCAGAACGAACGCCTGTCCGCGCGGCAGAAACAACGCGACAGCGGCGACGCCGAGGAAGAGCAGCTCCGCGAGCGTGGTGTGCGCGCCCCAGTCGCGCGGGCCTTGTTCGAGGACGAAGTTGTGCGCGATGAACCACGCGCCGAACGTGAGGAGCGCCAGCACGATCAGCATCGTGATCGCCGCGCTCCGTCGCTGCAGATGCTCGACGCCGAGCGCGGCCAGAATCGAGAGCATGCAGGCGATGCCGAAGGCGAGCCGCTCGTTGATGGTGATGTCGAAGCCGGGCAGCGCGTGCACCGCGTTCGCGACGGGCTTCCATCCGGCATGCGCGGCGAGCAGGATCAGCGTGGTAATCGCGAAAAACCACGTCGCGCGCGAGCGCACTCTCCACGCGGCGTAAATCGCCAGCGCCAGGATGATCGAGCCGACGGCCGCGGTTTCGCCGCCGAGGCCTCCGATGTCGGGCTTCGTCCACTTGCGGAGATGGAGGTCGGGGAAGGCGTCCGTGGCCAGCGCCAGCAGCACCTGCGGCGTTTTCGCGGAGCGATCCGCACCCTTCCAGAGCTGGCGGAAAAAATACTCGCCGGTCTGCGGCAGCGCCTCGAAATAGGGCAGCAGAAAAATCGCGCAGACGAGCAGCGCCGCGATGCCGGCCCCGAACGCGACGGCGATCGATCGTCCGCTGCGGTGCGAGAGCCACTCGAACGCGCCGTACGCGGCACCGATCACGACGATGTGCAGCACGGACTCGGGATGCCCGGCGTTGATCAGCAGCACGAACACGGTCGTCAGCAGCGCCCAGGAACGCATGCCCGGCACGTGCACGACGCGGCGCGCGGCCAGGAGAATGAAAGGAAAGAAGGCCCAGGAGAGGCCGAGGGGCCAGAGCACGTAGAGCGTGGTGCCGGAGGCGCACATGAATCCGGCCGCGGCCACGCTGGCGGCCAGCTCGCGGCAGCCGAGATCGCGCGCGAGGAGGTAAGCGCCCAGTGCGGCGAGGAAGAACGTGACGGCGGCGGTGAAGGTGAAGCTGATCGGCGCGGGCATCAGCAGCGCCAGCCACGTGAACGGGCTGTACACCGCGGGCTGCGCGGCCGCGGCGAGAATGTCGCCGGAGAGAATGTAGCGATTCCACAGCGGCCACTCGCCGCGCATCACGGACTCGCGCACGGCGTGCCGCCACGGAATCATCTGCGCGAAGATGTCCGCCGTGGCCGGATTGTGCGGCTCCCCGATCCCGTACTTCGCCTTCACCTCGGACAGCGGGATGTCGAGGTAGGTCTTGTCGATCGGCGCGTAAACGCGGTTCGCGATCAGCGCGTGTCCGACGAAAAGGAACGGCAGAAAAAAGAGGAACGCGCGCGCGCGCGCCGAGAGCGGCGTCACGCAGCGATGCGCGAGCCACAGGAGCGCGAGCGCGGTGGCGGTATAGACGACGAGCGGCAAGCGCGAGAGTATACTTTTTGCGTCATGTCCAACTCGGTTCGCAACGCTCTTCTGTGCCTGACGTGTGTCTTCTTTCTGGTTCGCGCCACGCCCGCGCCGCTCGTTCACGCGAGGCCCGACGCGACCTTCAAGCCCTCCGCCGCGTATCGCTGGCTGGAGATCGTGCTCGAGGCGTCGGCGCGCGACGTGGATCGCGTCGGCGCGCGGCCGACCATCCTCTCGCGGCAGATGGCCGTCGCCCTCACGGCGATGTACGACGCGTGGGCCGCATACGACGACAAAGCCATCGGCACGCGGCTCGGCGGCACGCTCCGGCGTCCCGCCGAGGAACGAACGCAGAAGAACAAGGAGACCGCGATCGCGTACGCGACTTATCGCGCGCTCATCGACGTCGTGCCCGATCAGAAGGATTGGATCGCGGAGCAGATGCGCGGCATGGGCTACGACCCCAATGACGAATCGACCGACGTCACCACGCCGCAGGGCGTGGGCAACGTGGCCGCGAAGACGCTGTGCGAGTACCGCCATCACGACGGCGCGAATCAGTTCGGCGACGAGGTGGGATCGAACGGCAAGCCCTACTCGGACTGGACGTTTTACACGCCGCTCAACACCACGGACAAGGTCTACAACGCGGACCGCTGGCAGCAGCTCCCCTTCCTCAATGCCAAGGGCGAGACGTTCTATCCGAACTTCCTCACGCCGCACTGGTACCGCGTGAAGCCGTTCGCGCTCGACCGCAGCGATCAGTTCCGCCCGCCCGCGCCGCCGAAGTTCGGCAGCGAGCAGCTCAAGAAGGAAATCGAGGAAGTGGTGCACTTCAACGCCACGCTCACGGACGAGCAGAAGGCGCTCGTCGAGTTCATGCGCGACGGCCCGCGCTCGACCGGACAGTCGGGGCACTGGCTGCGGTTCGCGCAGGACGTGTCCCGCAGGGATCACCAGAATCTCGATCAGGACGTGAAGCTCTTCTTCGCCGTGTCGAACGTGGCCATGGACGCGTTCATCGCATGCTGGGAGGCGAAGCGCTACTACGACACCTCGCGCCCGTGGACGCTCGTGCATCTGTACTATCCCGAGGGAGAGATCGACGGCTGGGTGGGACCGGGGAAAGGCGTGCAGAAGCTCTCCGCATCGAAGTGGCATCCGTACTCGCCGGACGCGTTCCTGACGCCGCCGTTCCCGGGCTACGTGTCCGGGCACAGCACGGTCAGCTCGGCCTGCGCGAAAACGCTGCAGCTCTTCACGGGCAGCGATGCGTTCGGGTTCACGGAACGCCGCCATCCGTGCATCCTCACCGAGCCGGACGCGGATTGCGCGAAGAAGGAAGTGGAACTGCAGCTGCCGACGTTCACCGCCACCGCGGAGATGGCGGGCCTCTCGCGCATCATGGGCGGCTATCACATCCAGGCCGACAACGTCGCCGGCCTGGACCTCGGCCGCAAAGTGGCGGAGTTCATGTGGCCGCGGCTTCGAGCGTACTGGGAGGGCACTCGCTGATTCGAAGTCAGCGCTCGCGCCTCACCGACCGCCGGCACTTCGCCTCCGCCCTCGACTCGATCTGCCGGACCCTCTCCCTCGACAATCCGAGGATCTCGCCGATGTCGCGAAGGGTCAGCTCGTCGTCCTGGAGGACGCCGTAGCGGAGCTTGATGATCGTCTTCTCTTCGAGGGTCAGGGCGTCGATGGCGGTTTGCACCGAGCCTTGCTGGCGGATCTTCTGGAGATACGGCAGGCGCGTGGGCGGGAGGGTCGGCGACGTGTCCGGCGTGCGGTCGTCGAGCTCCTGCCAGTAGTGCGTCGAGGCCTTGACGTTCGGGTTCGTGTGCAGCAGGAGGACGGCCAGCTCGGAGTCGTTGATGTCGAGCTTCTCGCAGACCTTTTGCTTCGCGCTGTCGAGGACCGCGCGCACGTTTTCCGTTTCGCGATTGAGGAACGAGGCCAGCTCGCGAATGCTCTTGGGAATGTTGTCCGAGACGCCGTGACGCAGCGTGAGCACGAGGCGTTCTTTCGGCGAGAGCTCGGACATGTGCGCGAGGAGCTCCGCGCGGCGGGACTGCTCCTGCATCTCGTTTTCGGCGGACGGCATCATGGTCTGCTCGACCACGTCCGCGAGCTCGGTGTGCGACTCGTCGTCCAGCTCGGCGTTGAGTGAATAGTTGTCGGCGCTGGCCTGGAGCAGGGTCTGCACTTCCTTCACGCTGACGCCGAGGTTCTGGGCCAGCTCGTCGGGCGTGGGGATGTGATTGCCTTCCGTCATCGCCGTGGCGATGGCTTTCTCCAGGCGATACATGAGGTTCGCGCGCTTGGGCGGCAGGCGGAACGCGCCGGCCTGTTCGGACAGCGCGTGCAGGATGGCCTGACGGATCCACCACACCGCGTACGTGATGAACTTGACGTTCTTGTCGGGGTCGTACTTTTTCGCGGCGTGAATGAGGCCGATGTTGCCTTCGTTGATCAGGTCGAGAAAGAGGACGTGCGCGTTGCGATAGCGCTTGGCGTACGAGACCACGAAGCGCAGGTTGGCTTTGACCAGCTCCTCGAGCGCTTCCTTGTCGCTGTCTTCCTGAATTCTTCGCGCGAGCTCACGCTCGCGTTCGGGGGTCAGACGCGGGACTCTGGCGATTTCCTGGAGATACTGATTGAGGAGATCGTAAGAGTCGTCTCGTTCTTCGTACCGGGCCATTGTGCGGAGCGAGCATTCTACACCTCAGCGTCGCGCCACGCGGGACACGTGACGGGGATGATCCTTCAGCTCGCGCGCGATCGTCGTGGCGTCGACGTCGACGCGTACGAGCACCGTGTCGTCGTGGTCGTGCGCGAGGATCATCAGCTCCAGACGGTCGGCGCGTCCGGACGGTCGCGCGTAGATGAAGCTCCACTCGTTGGACCGGCGCGACCAGGCCTGCACCAGCGGCGCGAAGCCCGGACCGGCCTGCGTGCGAATGATGTTCGCGAGCGTGTGCGGATCGACGTGATCCGCGCCTTCGAACGTGGCCAGTTGAAAGTCGTGCACGCCTTCGGGGCGGACCACGTTCACGACGAATCGAGCCACGCCGAGGAACGGAATCCAGATGCGCTTCACGCCCTGCTGCGCGTCGATCGAGCGCGCCACGGTGGCGAAGTCGGCGTGCACCGGCAGCGCGATGACGACGGTGATGACCAGGGCAAAGACCGCGGCGATGCGCTTATTCATGGCTTCCGTCCCTGGTCGTGAATTTCGGGATGCCGAACTCGCCTTCCAGCCTGGAGAGACGATCGATATCGATGTTGCCGACGATGTTCACGACCGTGAACTCGCGCGGCTCGGCGGAGATGATCACCAGGCCGTTGATCTTGTCGCCGCGCACGTCGGCCATGATGTTCACGTTCTCTTTGGTGCGGCTGCGTACGGTGACGATGGGCTTCCAGCTGGGGCCGAGCTGCGACTTCACTCGCTCGACCATGCCCTTGTCGTACTCCCCTTCCTTGGAGAAAGAGAAGCTGCGGACGTAGATGCCGGACAGGCCGCCGAGCATCTCGCGAACTTCGCGCTCGTCGCCGTCGTTGTCGAGGAACTTGGCGGCCAGACGGATCATCTGCGCATCGAGGGTGACGTCGACGATCTCATCGGCGCGATCGGCGAGGCCGGGGAAATCGAGCTTGATGCTCTGCGCCCACGCGGGGATGGCCAGGGCGGAGAGTAGAAAAAGGGCGAGGATGGACTTGCGCATGGGCGTATTTCTCCTTGTCAGTCGTTGCTTCCGATGGTGCGTACTTCCTGCTGCGCGTAACGGACCTTCTCTCCCGCGATCTTGAGCGCGAGGAGGACCTGGTCGCGGGCGCGCTCGCCTTCGCGGCGCTCGTGGACGGTCTTCGCTCCCCAGGCGCCGAGGACGGCGGTCAGGGTGAGCGAGGCGGCCACGGCGCGCCACCAGCGTTTCGGGCGCTGACGAGTGTTCTCACGCTCAATCCGCTGCAGCACGCGCGCGGCGAAGCCTTCCGGCGGCGACTCGCGGCGAAGTGCGCGTTTCAGATCCTGTTCGAGACTCATGGGTGTTTCTCCAGTTTCCTGCGCAGCGACTGGAGGGCGCGGTGCAGGTGACTCTTCACGGTGTTGACGGGCATGCCCACGATCCGGCAGATCTCCGACGGATCGAGGTCTTCCTGATAGCGGAGGGTGACGACGGCGCGCTGGACGTCGGGCAGTTCCTCGACGAGGCGCTTGAGCTTGCGGTCGAGGAGCGGGTCCTTGACGCGCGTCTGCGCGGGGAGCTCGCCGGCGTCGTCGAGGCTGACGGCTTTCAATCGCGCGCGGCGCGTGAGATCGATGCAGCGCCGCGTGGTGACCTGGCGCAGCCAGAACAGCACGTGCGCGTCGGACTCGATGCTGTCGAGATGGCGATACAACTGCAGAAACACATCCTGCGCTACTTCTTCGGCCCGGCCGCGATCGCCGAAGAAGTTCCAGGCCAGGCTGAAGACCATCGACTCGTGCTGCTCGATGAGCTGCGCGAACGCATCGTGGTCGCCCGACCGCGCCCGCGTGAACGCGGTCGGGAAGGTCAGCGGGTCTGGCGCGAGTGCCGTCATCCTGCGGCTATATACGCAGGAATTGGCGAAGAGGTGCAGGCCGGCGTCATCGCCAGCTCCGCAGAGGGCGAAGGACCTTCGCCCGCGGCAATGCGCCGGTGTCAGAGCGCAGCGGAGTCGAAGGACCTTCTACGGTGCCACGGAGCGGGGAAGGTCCTTCGACCGTCCTCCGCTGCGCTGCGGCGGCTCAGGATGACACACGGGATGACACACACACGGTGTCATCCTGAA
>DATLBM010000308.1:0-2219 GCA_035526885.1 Thermoanaerobaculia bacterium
GCCCGTGCGGCTCCGGGAAAAAGTACAAAAAGTGCCACGGCATCAACGCCGCGTGAGTTAAGTTCGGTGATGGGGTCAGACCGCGGTCAGACCCCATCACCGAACTTGACGGTCACGGATGCGCCGCGAGGTAGTTGTCCAATCGTGCGATGACGGCTTCGAGCTCGCGATTGACGATCGTCCAGAGCTGCAGGTAGTCGATCTCCTGGTACCGGTGCACGAGGATGTTGCGCAATCCGATCATTCCACTCCAATCGAGATCGGAAAGCTCGGTGCGCAATTCGTCGGAGACGTTTTTCGCGGCCTCTCCCATCAGGATCAGGCATCGAACCACGCCATCCTGCCGGTACGGGTCATCCGAGACGCCTTCCGGAGTCAGTCCAGCGATATGACCGATAGCGCGCTGCGCCGCGTCGCGCATATCGCGGACGTATCCAAGATCACGCGAGGTCAAGCGGTACCGCCGAAGCGAGGATCGCGCGTTGGCGGTAGGGATTGAGGCTGCGCTCGACCGATCTCCTCGTCAGCAGATCGACGTCGCGCCCGAAAATCTCGCGAAGCTCATCCTGCATGTGCACGTGATCGAACAGCGACCACTCCGCGTCGGCAGCGAAGGACACCAGCACGTCCACATCGCTGTCGGCGCGGAACTCGTCGGGCCGAACCGCGCTTCCGAACAAGGCAAACTCCGTGATTTTCCACCGGCGGCAGAAGTTTCGAAGCCTTTCCTTGTCAATGTCGACAGCGATTACGGTCATCGCGCCTAGTTTAACGCCGGCTTGGTGAGGGGAGGGGTCAGACCCCATCAACGAAGCTTCACCGAAATGGTGCGGGGGCGGGTGGGGCTTCCTGCCATCATGGGCGATGCCATGAGGGCGATTACGCTGCTTCATCTGCTGTTGGCGGTTGCGGCGGTCGCGCAGGCGCAGAAGCCGGCGCTGGTTTACTCGCGGCCGGAGCCGTGCGTCCCGGCCGCGCATCCCGATCCGTGCAACGCGTTCGTGAAGATGGCGGACCATCCGGCGATGCGGCGGCGTCTCGCGGCCGTCGAGTTTCGCACGGTGACGTCGGCCGGCGGGAGAGTCCCGGGGCTCACGTTCTACGACGCGGCGGGCAACGTGCTGGAGCGCTGGGCGGGCACGCCGGACCTGGAGCGGTTCACGCAGATCCTCACGCTGATCGACGCCGCCACGCCGCATCTCGCCGAAGCTCATCGCGCGACCGACGCCGGCGACACGGTGGCGGCGAATCGCGCGATGGCGTTCGCGATGCTCGGGCTCGGTCAGGCGCAGCGCGGCCGGAGCCTGCTGCAATCACTGCAAGGCGCAGCTTCGCCGGAAGATCGCGAGTTGGCGACCCTCTGGATCGAGCAGCTCGACGCGATCGTGGAGAAGCGGCCGGCCGCCGAGGAACCGCTTGCGCAGCTTTCGCGGCGCGGTTCTACGAATCGCGTGCGGTGGGAAGCGTCGATGGCGCTCGGAAACCTGCACGCCGAAGCCGGCCAGTACGAGGACGCCGTCGTCGCATACCAACACGCGCTGCAGGTCGCGAGCGGCGACGGAGTGAACGTCGCGCGCGTCGCGCTCCGCAAAGCCGAAGCCGGCGCCACCTCCGTCCTCGGCCTCGGCAACCCCGATTCCATCGTCGTCGGCCGCCGCACCATCCAGCCGCGCACGTGGGAGGAGCACACGGCCCAGGTCGAGTTCCGGCTGGACGGAAAACTGGTGGCGACCGCGAAGAAGGCGCCGTTCGCGACGTCCGTGAATTTCGGCCGCATTCCGAAGCGGCAGTTGCTGCAGTTGACCTTTCGCGACGCCGCGGGAGTCGCGCTCGGCCACCCTTCGGTCCTCGTGAATCAGCGCAGCGACGAGTTCTCCGTCGAGATCATCGATCCCGCGACGACGGAGCTCTCCGGAGCCGTGACGGTCGCCGTCGTTCCCCGCGTGCCGCGCGAGCGGACGCTCGAGAGCGTGCTCGTCGAGTGGAACGGGACGGAGATCGCGCGGCTCACGTCCGCGCCGTATCGCACGCGCATGGAAGTCCCGGCGAACGAGCGCGGAATTCTGCGCGCGGTGCTCCGCCTCGACGACGGCTCCGAGACCGAGGACGTCGTGCTCGTCAACGCGGGAGTGGGCGTGCTCGAGAGCGCAGTGAACCTCGTCGAGGTGCCGGTCTACTTCGAGAGCACCGAATGGAAGAGCGACGACCTGACCATCCGC
>DATLBM010000309.1:0-12246 GCA_035526885.1 Thermoanaerobaculia bacterium
GGTCAGCTCGCCGTGCGCGCCCGCGACGGGCTGCAGCGTCACGCGGGGCATGCCGAAGATCTCCTTCAGCGTCTGCTCGAGATGCCACAGCAGCTCGAGATTGCCCTGCACCTGATGCTCGGCCTGCAGCGGATGCGACCATGCGAAGCCCGGCGTGCGCGCGATCTCCTCGTTGATGCGCGGGTTGTGCTTCATCGTGCACGAGCCCAGCGGATACAGCCCGGCATCGATGGACACGTTCAGCTTCGACAGCCGCGTGAAGTGCCGGATCACGTCGACCTCGGACACCTCGACTTCGTCCTGGATCTCCTCGCGCCGCAGCGACGCGGCAAGCAGCTCATCGAGCGGCTGCTCCGGCACGTCCAGTGCGGGAAGCTGATAGCCGCGGCGGCCTTTCTTCGAGCGCTCGAAGATGAGCGGCTGCATCGGAGACTTCTGAGCGGCCTCGCGCTGCGTGGCCGGTTCCTCGACGGTCGTGGTCATCGGCGCTCCCGGGAAATCGCTGCCGACAGCGCGGCAACGTACTGGTCCATCTGCTCGCGCGTGTTGAGCTCCGTGACGGCGACCAGGAAATCGTTCTCGTGTCCGTCGTAGAACTGCCCCAGCGGAATCCCGCCGAGAATCTTGTCGTGCTCCAGATCGCCGAGAATCCTCCCGGCCGGGAACGGCGTGCGCACGACGAACTCGTTGTAGATCGGACCGCCGAACGGCAGCTCGACGGAGAGAATGCCCTGCATCCGGTCGCGAAGATACGCGGCTTTCTGGAGACACTGCGTGGCCACTTCGCGCAGTCCTTCCTTGCCGAGGAGCGAGAGGTACATGTTCGCGGCGAGCGCGATCAATGCCTCGTTCGTGCAGATGTTCGACGTCGCTTTGCCGCGGCGGATGTGTTGTTCCCGCGTGGCCAGGGTGAGCACGTACGCGCGGCGGCCGTCGACGTCCACGGTCTCGCCGACGAGCCGGCCGGGCATGTGGCGCTTGAGGGCCTCGCGCACGACCATGAAGCCGACGTACGGACCGCCGAACTGCGGCGCGATGCCCCAGGCCTGTCCCTCGCCGACGCAGATGTCGAAGCCGTGCTGTCCCGGCGGAGCGAGCACGCCCAGCGACGTCGCCTCGGCAATCACCGCGATCTTCGTGAGACTGCCCGCGGCCTGTCCGATCGCGTCGTAGTCCTCGACGATGCCGAGAAAGTTCGGCGACTGCACCGCCACCGCGAAGGCATCGGCGGACACGGCGCGCAACTCGTCGAGATCGAGGCGTCCGTTCCTGTCCCAGCCCACCTCGACGATCTCCAGGCCGAGGTTCTGGATGTACGTGCGGACGGTCTGGATGTAGTGCGGATGGATGGACTTCGCCAGAACGACTTTGTTCTTGCCCTTCGTCAGCCGCTCGGCGAGCAGCACGGCCTCGCACAGCGCGGTGCTTCCGTCGTAGAGCGACGCGTTGGCGACGTCCAGCGCCGTGAGCAGGCACTGGTGCGTCTGGTATTCGAAGATCGACTGCAGCGTTCCCTGCGACACCTCGGGCTGATACGGCGTGTACGCGGTGAGGAACTCCGCGCGCAGCAGCAACTGATCGACGACGGCGGGCTGGTAATGGGCGTAGGCGCCGCCGCCGAGGAACGACGCGTGATCGGCGGCGGTCTTGTTGCGCGCGGCGAGGGCGCGGAACCAGCGGCGCGACTCGATCTCCGACCACGGTCCCGGGATGTCGAGCAGTCCCTTCAGCTGGACCGTGTCGGGAATCGTGTCGAAGAGCCGGTCGATGCTGTCCACGCCGACGGTCTCGAGCATCTCGCGGATGTCTTCACCGGCGTTGGAGATGTAGCGGTGGGAGTTACTGCTCGCGGTCGGATCCGGAAGAGTCATAGGAATTGAGAATTGTGAATTGTGAATTGAGAAAAGACGCACGGCATCGGCGCGGACGGAGAGGGGGACCAATTCTCAATTCTCAATTCTCAATCCTCAATTCGCGAACGCGTCAATGGGCCGATTCTTTTTCGATGAACTCGTCGTACTCTTCCGCGCTCATCAGCTCGTCGACTTCGGTGGCATCGGTCACTTTGATGCGCACCATCCAGCCGTCGCCCCACGGGTCGGTGTTGATGAGGGCGGGATTGTCGGCCAGCGCCTCGTTGATCTCGATCACTTCGCCCGAGACGGGCGTGAAGAGCTCCGAGACCGCTTTCACGGACTCGATGCTTCCCAGCTCGTCGGCGGCATCGAGCTGCGAGCCGACCTGCGGCAGCTCGACGAACACGACGTCGCCGAGCTCTTTCTGCGCGTAGTCGGTGATGCCGATGGTGGCGACGTCGCCTTCGAGATGAACGTACTCGTGGCTCTTCGCGTACCGGTTGTCTTCAGGGGTGGCCATGCGTTGCCTCCAGCTATTTCGCGCGCTTGTAGAAAGGTGTAGGGATGACGCGGGCCCGCGCTTCCTTGCCGCGAATGAGCACACTGAATTCGCTGCCCTGGGCCGACTTGTCGAGCGGAAGATATGCGAGTCCGATCGCTTTTTTCAATGTCGGAGAGTGCGTCCCCGACGTGACGACGCCGATCTCTTCACTGCCGCTCACGACCGGATGTCCGTGACGGGCGATGCCGCGGTCGATCATCTCGAATCCCACCAGCTTGCGCTGCGGGCCTTCTTCCTTTTCGCGGGCGATGACGTCGCGGCCCGCGAACTGGCCTTTGTCGAGCTTCACGATCCACCCCAGGTCGGCTTCGATGGGGGTGGTGGTGTGGTCGATGTCGTTGCCGTAGAGCGCCATCTTCGCTTCCAGGCGCAACGTGTCGCGGGCGCCGAGGCCGCAGGGCTTCACGCCCAGCTCGACGAGCTTGCGCATGAGGCGCGGCGCCTCGTCCGGCGCGACGTAGATCTCGAAGCCGTCCTCGCCGGTGTAGCCCGTGCGCGACACGATCGCGGGAACGCCGTCGACGATGCCGCGCGCGAAGCGGTAGTACCTGATGTCCGCCAGATTCAGCGCCGGCACGAGCGGCTGCAGCACGCGCTCGGCCTCGGGACCCTGGATCGCGAGCTGCGCCCAGTCCTTCGAGACGTTCTTCACCTCGACGTCGAGACCGTCCGCGGATTGCTGCATCCACTCGAAGTCCTTGTCGGTGTTCGACGCGTTGACCACGACGAAGAAGTCGTTCGGATTGTTCTGATAGATGAGGATGTCGTCGACGAAACCGCCGGTCGGATAGAGCAGACCGTTGTAGTGAATGCGTCCGTCGGCGAGCTTCGCCACGTCGTTGCAGGTGGCGCGCTGCAGGAGCTCGAGCGCCTGCGGCCCCTGGACGGTCACTTCGCCCATGTGCGAGACGTCGAAGATCCCGACCTTCGTGCGCACGGCCTCGTGCTCTTCGAGGATGCCGCTGAACTGCACCGGCAGCTCCCAACCCCCGAAGTCGACCATCTTCCCGCCCAGCTCTTTTTCGACTTCGTTCAGGGGAGTTTTGAGCAGCTCTGCCATGCGTGCCTCCAGAAAGGAGGCGTAACGTAGCACAAGCGACGGTTGCACTTTCTATGCTATTGCGCCATATTGTTATTTCATGCGCGCCGCCGGAGTGATCCCAGCCCTTTTCCTCGCAATTTCTCTCGGTGCGGCGGTCGTTCCCGGACCGGAACGCGCGGTCACGGCGGTCGCGCCATCGCCTTCCGGCGGCGACGTCTTCGACGCCGCCACGGACGGCCGCCGCTTCCTCACCCTCTGGTACGACAGGACCGCGGGACGCGAAGGGCTCTATGCGTCGGTGGCCGATGAGCGCGGCGTGCCGGTGTCGGGCGCCTCGGAGCTGCTCGCGAGCGGCTACGCATACGCGCAAGTCGTGTGGACGGGCGATCACTACCTGGTCCTCTTCGCGCTGCAGCCCGGTGTGCAGTCGCTGCTTCTCGATCGCGACGGCCATCGCATTTCCGGTCCCTCGCCGATCGACGTGGCCGAGGCGCGGGTGGCGTCGGCGCTGGCGTGGAATGGCAGCGTCGCGCTGGCAACCGTCAGCACGCCCGCGGGGATGCGCGGCGTGATCCTCGGCGCGAACGGCGAGGTGCTCCGCTCCAATATCGTCTTTCCCGGGTCCGTGTCGTTCTGGGACGTCACCCTCACCGCCGCGGGATCGTCGTTCATCCTGGTGTGGACGGAGCCGTCCGGGCAGAAGACACGCGTCCAGACGATGCGCATCGCGTCCGACGGGACGGCCAGCGGACCGATGACGCTCGTCAGCGAGCGCTCGGGGATCATGCTGCTGGACTCGGCGAGCTCCGGGAATCGCGCAGGCGTCACGGTGACTTCAGGCTCCGCGAACTTCTGGCGCATCTTCGCCTTCACGTTCGACGCCGCCTCGGACGTCGCGCAGTCGCACGCGCCCGTCGACATCGTCACGTATTCGACCGACGTCGACGTCGTGGTCACGCCGTCCGGCTTCGCGGCAACGTACTTCACCTTCGACCGGAGCACGGCCATTCTCAACACGCTGCCGTTCGACTCCACCACGCCGCACACGTTGTCTCTCGGCGCGTTCAGCGGCCTGGCGCACGAGGTCACCGCGAATGCGCATGCGGCGATGATCGTCGCCGGCGGCGCGCCCGTGCTCGCGACGATGCTCGATCCCACGCTGACGCGGCGCACGAACGACGGGAGCGCCATCGCGCTCGCGCCCGCGGCGTGGCAGGCCGCGCCGGCCATCGCGCCGGGCGGCAGCAACGTGCTGGTGACCTGGATCGAGCCCGCTCACCTGTCGCGCGGACGCGTGATGGCGCGGCGCTTCGATCGCGCCGGCAACGCCCTCGACGCGCAGGCGCTTCTCCTCGGCGACGAGGCCAGTCCGCGCCGCGCGCCGGCGGTGGCCTTCACCGGAAAGATGTGGCTCGTGGTGTGGCAGCAGGCGGAGAGCAACGACTCGCACGTGCTGATGCGGCGCATCGCGCCGGACGGGGCGCTCCTCGACGCCGCTCCGATCGATCTGGGCCTCGCCTTCGAGCCGATCGCGGCCTCGAACGGCAGCGTGACGGCGATCGTCCTGGCGGACTTCCGCAACAGTGACATGACCATCGCACGCTACAACGCCGACGGCGAGCGCATCGACGCGACGACGTTCGCGGCCAACGCCAGCGGTGGCCGTTCCTACTACCGCGGCATCGTCACGAACGGCAGCGAGTTTCTGATCGTGTGGAGCGCCGAGTACAACGCCATTCTGGGACGGCGCCTCGATGCCTCCGGCGCATCGACCGACGCCGCTCCGATCGCGATCGCCGCCGGCCCGGACGTCGAATCCGAGCCGCACGTGGCGTCCGACGGCACGGACTTTCTCGTGCTCTACACGCAGAACGTCCAGCCGGACCGCGGCGATCCGCCTTCGCCCGATGCGGAGCCTCCCATTCCGTATGTGCGCAGCAAACGCGTGCTGCGCAACGGAGCGCTCGCCGACTTCACCGCGGCGCAGGACGGAAATCTCATCGGCCGCGGCCTGCATCCGCGCGTGGCCTGGAACGGCTCGCGTTACGTGGCCACGTTCGTAGGCGACGAAATGGTTTACCCGCTGGAAGGTCCGCAGCCGCTGACGCTGTACGCGGCCCCGCTCGACGCGCGCGGCGCCTTGTCCGCCGAGACGCGCACCGTGGTGCGCGCCGAGTGGACGCCGAATCTGCACGCGCTCGCCGCGGTCGGAGCAGGTGCGTGGACGGCGTATTCGCGCGTCGTGCCGGAGCTCGGCAACGTGCAGCGCGTATTCACGCGCACGCTGTTCGAGGAGTACACGCGGCGCAGGACGTCACGCAAATGAACGCCGCGCGCCGTCTTCTTCCTCTTCTTCTCCTCGCGCTTCCGATTCGCGCCGCGCTTTTGATCGGTCCCGAGAAACCCGCGTCGGCGAGTGTGCCCGCGCCGTCGACCGCGGCGGAGCAGCCGCTGGCCGTAGCTACCGACGGCAAGGACTTCGTCGTGCTGTGGAGCGTCAATCAGTGGGGATACGAATCGATGTCCGCCGCGAAGGTGACGGAGACGGGTGAAGTCTCGCCGATGCCCGCGCACCGCGTGACCACGGGCAGCGTGACGCTCGCGTCGATGGTGTGGACGGGCGAGGCGTATCTCGTGTTGTGGACCGCGGGCTCCACGGTCATGGCCGCGCGACTCGACCGCGACGCGAACGTCATCGACACTCCGTTCGCGGTCGCGAGCGGCACCGTGCACGCGCTGGCGTGGGACGGCCGCCGCGCCGTCGCCATCACCAACGATTACCTCGGCATGAAAGTGCTGGTCCTCGGCCCGACCGGCAACGTCGTGCGCGAGACGCGCCTGCTCGGGGAACGCGTCATCGGCGATGTGAGCCTGCTCGCCGTCGACGGTGGATTCGTCGAGGTGTGGGCGTCGAACTTCAGCGGCGGCGTCGCTAATGTCTACGCGATGCGGCTCTCGCCGGACGGCGATCCGCTGGCGAAGGTGAAGTTCCCGTTCCCGACATCGAGCGGCGTCACGCTCGATGCGGAGGCGGATGGCGATCGCGTGGGCGTGGCGTACACGCAGTGGCGTGCCGAAGGAGCGGCGATCGAGCCGCAGCCGCTGCGGCGGTACACGCTCGACGCACAGACGCTGGCCATCACGACGCACGAAGCCACGAAGGCGTTCGACCGCCCGCAGGTCGTCGCGACGCCGGGCGGCTTCGTCTCCGCGGTCATCGCGCGCGCGGCGACGCTCGACGTCGTCCCGTTCGCATCGACCAACGCGCGCCCGAACGAGATCGGACCGGCCGGGACCATCCTGCGGACCGCGTCGAATGGCCGAGTCGTGCTGGCGGTGTGGAGCCGCGGCTACATCGCCGGCGCCATCTTCGACGCGACGCTGACGCGCCGCGAGACTCCGATCCTGACCGTCTCCGCCACGCTCGCACCGCAGAGCGGACCGCAGCTCGCGCGCGCGGGCGACATCGCGCTGCTCACCTGGGGCGAATCCGCGGTGGAGAGCTTCGACCTGATGGCCGCGCGCGTCGACCGTTTCGGCAACCGGTTGGGCGCGCCGCAACGGATCGCCGGCGGGGAGCTCGGCGCGCACGCGGTCGCGTTCACGGGAGAGGTGTGGCTCGTGGCTTACGAAGCCGCGGGCTCGAACGGCGAGCCGCACACTTCCGTGCGTCGCGTCGGTCTCGATGGCGTTCCTCTCGACGAGCCGCCGCTCGATTTCCAGTGGTCGCTCCGCCCCGCCATGGCGTCGAACGGCGAGATCACGTTCCTGTCGTTCCTGACGACACAAGGGCAGCATCTCTACCGCTTCTCCCGCGCCGGAACGCTCATCGACACGGAGCCGATCCTTCTCAGCGGTTTCGGCAACGGCGCGCTCGCCGGCAATGGTCACGACTTCCTGATGGCGTGGTGGGGAAACGACGGCGTCACCGCCGAGGCGAAGATCGTGGCGAAGCGCATCGACGCGAACGGCAACGTGCTCGACGCCGCACCGATCGTGATCGACGACGCGCCGGCGCACGCGTCCGAGGTGAGCGTCGCGTCGGACGGAACGGATTACGCGGTCGTATTTCAGCGGCGTACCGGCGAGTTGGTCGTCAAACGCGTGAGCGGCAGCGGCGTTCTTCAGGGATCGACGCCCAACGGTGGCGGCGCGGTCATCGGCGAAGGCATCGCGCCGCGCATCGCGTTCCTCGGCTCGCGCGTCGTCGTGTCGTTCGTCTCGCGTCCCGGTCCCGCGCGACTGGTTCTCGTCGAGGTTGGGCAGGGACCGATCGTCATCGCGGAGTCGAACCTGCTCACGCACGCGCTGGAATCGGGCGGCACTTCGCTCTGGCTCGCGTACTCACGCGTGCCCGACCGCGACTCGGGCATCGCGCGCGTCTACGTGCGAAGCGTCAGCGACGCGCCATCGCGGCGCCGGACCGCGCGCCAGTGATACCCTGATCGCATCGGGAGGGACGGGCGTGACGAACGAGATCGGTGATTTCCTCGACTACCTGACGTTCGAGCGCAACGTCTCACCGAACACCGTCACCGCGTATCGCGAAGACCTCGAGTCGTTCATCGGTTTCCTCTGCAACGACTACCTCTCCCTCGGACGCGATCAACTCGATTTCCGCCGCGTCGATCATCTGGCGGTGCGCTCGTATCTGGCGCACCTCTCGCGGCGCAAGCTGGCACGGTCGTCGATGGCGCGGCATCTCTCGGCGTTGCGCACGTTCTTCAAGTACCTCGTGCGCGAAGGCGTCACCGACGCCAATCCCGCGCGCACGGTAGCCACGCCGAAACGCGAGAAGTATCTGCCCGCGGTGTTGCAGACCTCTGATGTGGCGCTGCTTCTCGAGCAGCCCGACACCTCCTCCACTCTCGGCATCCGCGACGCGGCGTGGCTGGAACTGCTCTACGCGTCCGGCCTGCGCATCTCGGAGCTGGTGGGCGTCGACATCGACGATCTCGAGCTGCGCGCGAAGCTGGTGAAGGTGCACGGCAAGGGCTCGAAGGAGCGCATCGTGCCGTTCGGATCGAAGGCCGAGGCGGCGCTGCGGGCGTGGATGGGCGTGCGGGGGGAGCTGGTGCATGACGTCGAAGAGCAGGCCGTGTTCGTCAACTATCGCGGCCGGCGCATCACCACGCGCAGCGTGCGGCGGCTGTTTGACGACTACGTGCGCGACGCCGCGCTGCGCGCCGGAGTCTCGCCGCACACGCTGCGCCATTCCTTCGCCACGCACCTGCTGAACGCCGGCGCCGACCTGCGCGGCATTCAGGAGCTGCTCGGGCACGCATCCCTGTCGACGACGCAAAAGTACACGCACTTGAACGATTGGCAACTGATGGCCGTGTACAAGAAGGCGCACCCGCGCGCGTGATTAGAATGCACGCGTGATCCGCGCGATCGTTCACCACGGCTTCGTCGGCGAGGCCATCGAATACTTTGCGGTCGTCGCCGGTCCCGACGTCGATCGCCGTTTCTTCTTCGAGCAGATCAACGCGCCGCGCGGCGACGTCATCCGCTACTTCGGCGGCAACTCCGAGATCGTGCTCAATCCCGAGGGCGTGCGGTTTCGCGGGAACGGCGGGATTTTCGGCGAGTACATGTTCGGCGGACACTTGCCCGTCGGTGATCTGCTGCACGAGGAAGTGGTCAACCGGCTCATCCTCTTCGGCACCACCGTCGATCCGCGCAATCACGAGCTGCGCTTCTCCACGCAGACCGACGGCTTCGAGCGCTACGACAACCTCTTTCTGCAGGGCAACGCCGTCGCGAACTACTTCTTCTTCGTCGACGACCGCAAGCGCTACGGCGACGTCGGCGATCGGCAGGAAGCGACGCTCAAGAGCGCGGGCAAACTGCTGAAGCGCTCGAAGCGCGTCGGCGCGGGCAACTTCCTGGCGCTGGCGCATGAGATTCTGGACGCGCTCGACGAGCCGAATTCGACGCTGGTGATCGTGCGCGTCGTGCATCGCGCCAACCAGCTCCTGGCCGATGCCTGCCAGCGCGCGTACGCCGAGTCGCGCTCGATGGACGAAGTGAACGCCGCGCTCTCGCAGCTCCCCATCGAGCCGTACCAGCGCGAGCGCATCCAGATCGACGTCATCTATCACCACCCCGACAACCAGGAACTGATCGACGAGTACAAACGCATCCTCGCGTCGTGCGCCGGCTCGACCATCGACTCCTCGGCACGCGCGCGGCTGATGCGTTTGCGCACGCTGTCGCTGCGCAACGAAGTGCCGCTGTCCATCTTCGACACGCTCGAAGAGATCGTGCTGCAGGAGCCGCGCGCGGTCGTGCGCAAGGAGGACGAGCCGGACTACATCCAGTCCACCCGCGAGATCCTGGGCGGCTTCCTCCTCGGCCGCAACATCACGCGCAAGCTCTCCTCGCTCGACCTCGTGCAGCTCATGGAGAACAAGCAGCGCGCCGCCGCCAATCGCGATCAGACCTTCGAGGAAGTGCTGCTGGAGACGGGGAAGCTGATCGACGAGATCGGACGCGAGGAAGAAGACTTCGAACGCCTGGAATCGTTCGGCGAGCTGGTGACGCTTTTCGACCGCATCGATCACACGACCACGCTCGTCAACCGCCTGGCCTTCATGGACGACGTCGAGCTGACGCAGGAACAGGTGCGCTCCCTCCTCGGCAACATGCAGGTCTTCGAGAAGCTGCGCCGCGGACTCTTTCAGCAGCTCTTCATCGATCCCGTCGTGAACAACGAGTACGCCCTCGCGTACGGCAAGAAGAAGCTCTACGCGCTCACCCTCGGGCTCATCCAGATCGAGAACAACGAAGAGTCGCTGGCCGGCGTGGTGGAATCGATCGCGGCGCTGAATCGCCACGAGCGGGCGTATTTCGCGGCTTACAGCCTCGCCCGCAAGCGCATGGCCAATTTCTATCTCGAGCTGAACACCGCGGAAGGACGGGAGACGTTCCGCCGCGAGATCCGCGCCGAGATCGCGCACGATCCGTCGCTGCGCGAGCTGCAGGAGTACATGAGCGAAGGACTGCTCGAGGAAGTGATCACCAAGATCCGGCTGGAGGCGTTCTACATCAATCAACTGCTGCCGCGGATCGTCGAGGAGCAGGACGCGAAGCTGCGCAACGACTTTCTGTCGAACTCCGGACTGGATCGCTTCCAGGTCGAGGAGCTCGAAGGCGAATACTTCGAGATGCGCTCGTTCCCGCCGCAGCTCCTGGAGACCATTCAGCGGCCTGCCTGACACTTGCATGACCAACCGCCTCGCGAACGAAACCTCGCCTTACCTCCTCCAGCACTCCCACAACCCCGTGGATTGGTATCCGTGGGGCGAGGAAGCGTGGGCGAAGGCGCGCGCGGAGGACAAGCCCGTGTTCCTCTCCATCGGCTACTCCGCGTGCCACTGGTGTCACGTGATGGAGCGCGAGTCGTTCGAGGATGCGAGCATCGCCGAGGTCCTCAACGAGGACTACGTCTCGATCAAAGTCGATCGCGAGGAGCGGCCCGACGTCGACTCGATCTACATGCAGGCCGTGCAGATGATGACCGGACACGGCGGCTGGCCCATGTCCATGTTCCTCACGCCGGACGGCAAGCCGTTCTTCGCGGGCACGTACTTTCCGCCCGATGAGCGCCACGGCATGCCCAGCTTCCGGCGCGTGCTCGAGCACGTGGTGAACGTCTATCGCTCGCGCCGGCAGGAAGTGGAAGAGGCGTCGAACGAAGTGGCGACCGCGCTTTCGTCGCAACTGCGCGTGCGCGGAAAGGGCGCGATCGATACCGAAGGACTGGATCGCGCGGCGGTGAGGATCGCCTCGACGTACGACGCCGTGCACGGAGGCTTCGGCGGCGCGCCGAAGTTCCCGCCGTCGATGACGCTCGATTTCCTGATGCAGGTCTCGCATCGCACGAGCGACGCGCGATTGCGCGAGATGATCACGGACACGCTGACCAAGATGGCGCGCGGCGGAATTTATGACCAGGTCGGCGGCGGGTTTCATCGCTACTCCGTCGATGCGCGATGGCTGGTACCGCACTTCGAGAAGATGCTCTACGACAACGCTCTCCTGGCGCGGTTGTACGTGCGCGCGTGGCAATGGACGAAGGAGCCGCGCTTCGCGCAGATCGCCAACGAGATCCTCGGCTTCGTCACGCGCGAGATGACGTCGCCCGAGGGTGGCTTCTACTCGACGCTCGATGCGGACAGCGAGGGTGAAGAGGGCAAGTTCTACGTGTGGAGCCGCGGCGAGGTGATGGAGATTCTCGGCGAGGAGGAGGGGCGCATCTTCTGCGCGCTCTACGACGTCTCCGAGCGCGGCAACTGGGAGGAGCACAACATCCTCAACGTCCCGCGAGCGCCGGAGAGCGTCGCCGCGGACCTCGGCATCACGCTCGATCAGCTCGCGGACGTCGCCTCGCGCGGCAAGTGCAAGCTGTACGGCGTGCGCGCGAAACGCGTCTGGCCGGGACGCGACGAGAAGATCCTGGCCGGCTGGAACGGGTGGATGCTGGCCGCTTTCGCGGACGCGGCGGTGGCGTTCGATCGCTACGACGACGTGGTCCGCAGGAACGCGGACTTTTTACTGACGCGCATCGTCGATGGGCGGTTGGTGCGACACGCGAAAATCCCCGGCCTGCTCGAGGACTACTCGGGCGTGGCGTGGGGGCTGACGCTCGCCTACGAAGCCACGGGCGAGCGTCGCTATCTCGACGGCGCCAGGACGCTCGCCGATGCCATGCTGGCGCGTTTCCGCGACGAGGAGAACGGCGGTTTTTACGACACGCCCGTCGACCACGAGAAACTGATCAC
>DATLBM010000310.1:0-7609 GCA_035526885.1 Thermoanaerobaculia bacterium
CGAAGGGTGGGTGTTGGCGATGCGGCGGTGGACCCTTGTTGCGTTCGGCTTGCTCAGCGTCGGGATCGTGCTCGGAGCGTGGTGGTCCTACGAGGTGCTCGGCTGGGGAGGTTTCTGGGCGTGGGACCCGGTCGAGAACGCATCGTTCCTGCCGTGGCTGACCGCAACCGCATACCTGCACTCAGCGCTGGTACAAGAACGCCGCGGGATGTTGCGGGTCTGGAACCTGTCGCTGCTGTGCGCCACGTTCGCCCTCACCATCCTGGGGACGTTCCTGACGCGCTCGGGTGTCCTCGACTCGGTCCACGCGGGTGGCCAGCAGGATGACGCAGCCCACCAGGCAGACGGCGATGAAGCCGAGGAACACGGGCCCGATGTCGGACTGGCTGAAGCTGTGCACGGAGTTGAACACGCCCGAGCGCGTCATGAACGTTCCGAGGATGACGAGGAGGAACGTCGAGATGATGAGCGTGATCGTCCAGCCTTTGAGCACGCCGCGCCGCTCGAGAACGATGATCGAGTGCAGCGCCGCGGTCGCGGTGAGCCAGGGCAGCAGCGACGCGTTCTCGACCGGATCCCACGCCCAGTAACCGCCCCATCCCAGGACTTCGTACGCCCACCAGCCGCCGAGCATGATGGCCACGGACTGGAAGATCCACGGCAGCATCAGCGACTCGCGCAAAGGCTTGAGCAGGTTGTGTCCGAGCCGTCCCTTCAGCAGCGCGGCGCACGCGAATCCGAACGGAATCACGAAGCCGACGTAGCCGAGATAGAGAAACGGCGGATGGATGGCCATCAGCACGTGGTTCTGCAGCAGCGGATTCGGTCCCGGCCCGTCGAGCGGCGGATTGGGCACGGTGTGAAACGGATTGGCCGGACCGGCGATGAGGAAGCTGAAGAACGCCGCGGTGCTCAGCCACACGCCGATCGCGTCGGGCTGGTATTCGGCGTAGCGCCCGCGCGTGAGGAACGTTGCGGCGGCGACGTAGAGCCCGAGGATGCAGCCCCAGAAGAGGATCGAGCCTTCGAGCGAGGACCAGAGGCTGACCACGGTCACCCACGTCGGGACGCTGCGCGAGCCGACGTGCGCCACGTAGCTCACCGAGAAATCGTGCACGAGCAGCGCGTAGACCATGGTCAGCGCCGCGCTGACGATCAGCGCCGCGTACGTGTACGCGAAGCGCCGCGCCCACTTCAGGCCTTCCAGGCTGCGCGTGCGGCCGGCGGCGAAACCGAGAATCGCGCCGGCGGCCGAGGCCAGGAGCGAGGCGAGGATGAGCAGACGTCCCAGGGAGGCGATCATGAGTTTCCTTGCTCGACCGACTTCATCATCCGCTCGAGCTCTTTGCTGTCCACCGGATGTCCCTTCTCTGGCGCCTTGTATTCGTTGTTGTGCGAGACCATCAACCGGCTGGATTGAAAGTAGCCGTTGCCCGCGCCGCGCACCATCGTCCCTTCCACGACCACGCCGATGTTCTCGCGGAACATCTGCGGCGGCACGGTGCTGGTTTTCACGGGGATGCGGTTCTTGCCGTCGTGCACGATGAACTCGACGCTCGAGCCGCCGTGCCGCACGATCGATCCCCTGGCCACCATGCCGCCGAGGCGGATCGTGGCGCCGTAGGCCTTGCCGCCGTTCGCCACGAGATCGCTCGGCGTCCAGTAGTAGACGAGGTTCTTGTTGATGCCGCTCGCGGCGATGACCGCGAACGCGATCCCCGCCACCACGAACGCGCCCAGCATGAACAGGCGCGTCTTCCGGCGGACTTTGTCCGTCTCAGTCATGTTTCCTCAGCTCCTTGAGACGAACGATCAGCGAGATGCCGTAGATCACGAACGCCAGTCCGGTGATCGTATACGCGGCGATGACGAACTCCCACCCTCCCTGAATCACTCCGTTCATGCGAGCTCCCCTGCCTCTTCGTAGCCGTGCGGAATGGCCGTCTCCTGCCGCAGCCGCAGCGCGGCCACGCGCGTGCGCAGCCAGATGAAGCCGATCATCAGAAACAGGACGCCGAACGCGTTCACGCGCAGCGGGATGTAGAACGCCGAGGAGACGGTGTTGGGCGTCGATTGCTGCTGGTGCAGCGAGTTCCACCACTTCACCGAGAAGTAGACGATGGGCAGATCGACGCTGGCGATGATGGTCGCCACGGCGGACCAGATCGCGCGGCGGTGCGGATCGTCGACGAAGCTTCGCAGCGCCATGATGCCCAGCGACGCCACCAGCAGCACGGCCACCGAAGTGAGTCGCGGATCCCAGTCCCACCAGACGCCCCACGTCGGCTTGGCCCAGATCGCGCCCTGACAACAGAGCATGAACGCGAGCAGCACTCCCACTTCCACGCCCGCTTCCATCCGCGAGTCCCACTTCATGTTGCTGGTGGAGAGAAACGCGATGGCGCAGCCGAACGCCCAGAGGATGGCCAGCATCCAGCTCCACGCCGTGGGCACGTGCACGTACATGATGCGCTGCACGTTGCCCATGTACTGCTCGGCCGGCGCGATGAAGAGGCCCCAGTACGAGCCGAAGAGCAGCAGCGCCGCGCCCAGCGCCAGAAAGACGTAGGGAACTCTGGATTTCATCAATCCTCCACGACCCGTCCGAACAGCAGTCCGCACAACGACCAGTAGATGAGATCGAACGCGCCGAGGAGCGTGATCCACGCTTTGGACTGGCCCATGGGATCTCCGAGTATCACGAGTGAGGTTGCTTTCACCGATGCGAGCAGCGCTGGAACGATCAGCGGGAACAACAGCAGGGGCAGCAGCATCTGTTTCGCCTTCACCTGCGAAGTGATGCCGGCGTAAAGCGTCCCCGGCGCCGAGAGTCCGGCGGCCCCGAGCATGATGATGACGAGCAGCTTCAGCAGCGCGGTCGTTCCGGCGTCGTACAGGATGACCATCACGGGCACGAGCGCGCAGCCGAGCAGCGTGAGCTGCAGCCAGTTCGCGATCGCTTTGCCGTAGTAGAGCGCCCTCGCATCGGACGGCAGCAGCAGCAATCCTTCGAAGGCGCGGTTCTCCATCTCGGTATGAAACGACTCAGCCAGGGTCAGCGTTGACGAGAGCAGCAATCCCAGCCACAAAAATCCCGAGGAGAAGGTGCGCAGCATCTCGGCGTTCGGGCCGATGGCAAAGCTGAAGAGGAGGAGCGAGGTCGCGCCGAACACGAAGACGGCCATCATCTGGCTGCGCGTGCGCCACTGGAGCAGGAGCTCCTTGCGCAGGGCGGCGGTCAGCACGAGGCCACCTGGTCCGCCGGTCCCTCGAACACGATCTTTCCCGCCTCGAGCACCAGCGCCGCATCCGACAGCGCCGCGCTGCGCTCCCACTGGTGCGTGGCCATCATGATCGTCGCGCCGCGACGCTTGAGCTCGCGAATCACTTCGTCGACGAGATCGAAACCAGCCGGATCGAGCGCGCCGTACGGCTCGTCGAGCAGAACCACCTTCGGGTCCTGCAGCAGAATCCGTCCGAACGACAGCCGCTTGCGCATGCCCGCGGAGAACGTCGCCACGACGTCGTCCGCACGCGACGCCAGCCCGACCTGCTCGAGAATCCCCATCACGCCGCCCCGCGAGACGCCGAGGTGATCGGCGACGATGTGCAGGTTCTCTTTCGCGGAGAGAGCGTCGTACAGATAGTTCGCGTGGCTGAGGATGGCCGTCATGCGGCGCACGTCCTGGCGATGCTTCACGACGTCGAAGCCGCCGATCGTGGCCGTGCCGCGATCGGGACGGATGGCCGTCGCCAGGACGCGAAAGAGCGTCGATTTCCCCGCGCCGTTGCGCCCCGCCACCATCACCACCGTCCCAGCCGGAACGCCGAACGTGACGCCGGCCAGCGCCCACCGCCGCCCGTAGCGGCGGGCCACGCCCTGCACGTCGATCGACACGTCCGTCATCGCAGACGGAGTGTGTGGGCGGGCGGAAATTTACGCAAGCGCCCGGCGATCTCTGTCACCGTATGATGCGCGGATGCGCAAGCTGCTCCCGCTGCTCCTCCTCATTTCGTGCGCAACTCCCGCTCCCCCGCCGCCCATCCCGCTGTCCGTCCCGCCTCCCGGTCCCTACGGCATGACGGTCGAGGAAGAGGCATCGATCCTCGCCATCGAAGACACGCGCAATCCGGACCCGGCCATCATCAACAAATGGGTCCACCACGAAAACGCCCTGCATCGCCAGCGCATCGCCCTGGCCCTCGGCCGCATCGGCTCGATCACACACACGGGCGTTCCCGAGCTCACCACGCTGTCCACTGACACCGATCGCCGCGTCCGCGAAACCGTCGCCTTCTCCCTCGGCGAGATCGGCGACGGCGCGGAAACGCTCTTCAAACTCGCGGCTGACGAAGACGCCGCCGTCGGCGCGGAAGCCGTCGAAGCGCTCTCGAAAATCACGAAAGACAAGTCGCTCCTCCCGCGCTACATCGCCATCGCCGACGCGGCGCAGACCGAAGGCGTGAAAGCGCGCGCCGTGCGCTACCTCTTCCGCTGGGACGACGACACCGCCAGCGAAGCCGCGCGCCGCGCGCTGGCCTCGACGTCGTCCGCCGTGCGGCAGGAAGGCGCGTACGCACTGGCGCGCCGCGCCTACGCGCCCGCCGTGCAGGAGCTCTTGCTCCTGATGAACGACCCGAACGTGCTCACGCGCGCGTACGCCACGACGGCGCTGGGCCGCATCGGCGACCTCTCCGCCTTCCGCCCACTCGTTGCCGCCCTGGGCGACTCTCATCCGTGGGTGCGCACCAACGCCGCGATCGCCGTGGGCCGTCTGGCCGCGAAAGATCGTGCCGTCCTCGATCCCAACGATCTCCCGCGCGTCTTCGCCACGCTCGACGACGCGGACGCCGGCGTGCGCGCGTCGATGATCGACACGGTCGGCTACTACGCCGCGATGAACGAGACCGCGCGCGCGCGCCTGCTCGACAAGCTGCGCAACGGCTCGATGTGGGAGCGCGAGCTGGCCGCGGGCGCGATCGCGAAACATCTCAGCTGGGACATCGCCACGCACACGCTCACCGAGCTCACGCCGTGGCAGATCGTGCGCATGCTCGAGGCCACCGCCGCGACGCCGCACGGCGTGGAGCTGCGCCGCCACTACGCCACCCATCCCGATCCGCTCGTGCGCGCGAACGTCATCGGCAACATGCCGGAGGAGCGGGCGGAAGCGGAGCTCGACCTCGTGCGCGCGGCGACGAACGACGCCGACGTCATCGTTCGCGCCTCCGCCTACGAGCGCCTCGGCAATCTGAACGAGATTCCGCTCGCGGATCTGATCGCCGCCGAACAGCGCGAGCGCACGGCGCCGATGAACGACGCGCGCCTGGCCGCCATCAACGCCATCAACAAAGTCACGGCCGCTCCCGAGCGCGCGGCGTTGCTGCAATCGCTCGCCAGCGATGCGGATCCCGTCGTGCGCCGCACGGCCGCGGATCTCGCGAGCGCGGGAACGTACTGGCCGCTGTCCGTGCGTCCGATGGATTACGCGGAGATCGTGCGCTGGTCGCGCACGCCGCATACCGCGACGATTCACATGACCCGCGGGAACATCGAGCTCGCGCTGCTCACGCAGGATGCGCCGATGACGACGTGGAACTTTGCGCAGCTGGCAAAGGCGAAGTACTTCGACAACTCGTCGTTCATGCGCGTCGTGCCGAACTTCGTCATCCAGGGCGGCGATCCGCGCAACGACATGAACGGCGGCCCCGGCTACGCCATCCGCGACGAGATCAACCTGCAAAAGTACACGCGCGGCGCGGTGGGCATGGCGCTGTCCGGCCCCGACACCGGCGGCTCGCAGTTCTTCATCACGCATTCGCCGCAGCCGCACCTCGACGGCGGCTACACGATCTTCGGGCGCGTCTTCGACGGCATGACCGGCGTCGTCGATCAGACCGAGCGTGGCGATCGCGTCGTCACGATCACCATCGACGAGCATCCCGCCGTCGCGGACATCACAACCGCCAACGTCTCGCTTCCGCTGGAGATCGGCACGATGTCGCCGGAGCGACTTTTGTCGATGGTGCCGGAGTACTCGGAGCGCAAGACCAGCTACAAGCCCGACCTTACCGTGCTCGAAATGGTGAAGGACTCGATCCGCGACGGCGACCGCGTCGAGGTCTACATGGGCACGTGGTGCAAGGACAGCCAGCGCGAGGTGCCGAAGTTCCTGCGCATCCTCGACGACCTGCGCGCGCAGTACAACGTCGCGCTGCCGGCGACGTTCGTCGCCGTCGACCGCGCCAAACAACAACCCGCCGCACTCATCGCCGGCAAGCACGTGGAGAAGGTGGCGACCTTCATCTATTACCGCGGCGATCAGGAGCTGGGCCGCATCGTCGAGACCACGCAGTCGCCGCTGTTCGAGGACGACCTGCTGGCGCTGCTCGCGCAGCGATGACCGATGAGCGATGAACGATGAGCAGTCTGATCGGACGTCTGCTGCAGCTCAGCGCGATGATCATCCTGCCGATCGGCCTCATCTACGGCCTCGGCCGCGGCGACATCGCCACCGAAGTGCGCCTGCTGGCGATCGGCGGCTTCCTTTTCATCCTCGGATGGATCCTCGCCCGGGAGAAACGCTGATGCTCATCGCTCATCGCTCATCGTTCATCGTTCGATGAAATACACGGTGGTGCTGACGGCGCAGTTCCCCTCGGTCGCGCGCGACCTGCTCGCGCCGCACTTTGACGTGATCGAACATCCCACGGAGCACGATCGCACGGAAGCGGATGTGGCCACTCTTCTGGCCGAGGCGGATGCGGCGATCACGCTGCTGTCCGATCCGGTCACGCGCAACGTGCTGGAGGCCAACCCGAACCTGCGCATCGTCTCGAACTTCGCGGTCGGCTACAACAACGTGGATATCGAAGCCGCCCGCGCCCTCGGCGTCACGGTCACGAACACGCCCGGCGTCCTCACGGAAGCGACAGCGGACCTGACGATGGCGCTGATCCTCGCCGTGACGCGCCGCATCGTGGAAGCGGACGAGGAGATGCGCACACACCGCCGCTGCGAATGGGAACCGCTGAAACTCCTCGGCGTCTCGCTGCAGGGGAAACGGCTGGGCATCATCGGCATGGGCCGCATCGGCACGGCCGTGGCGCAACGCGCCCGCGCCTTCGGCCTGGAGGTCCTCGGCGTTCGCCGCAACGACGCCCTCGACGAGCTTCTCGCCACCTCGGACATCATCTCCGTCCACGCCCCTCTCACCCCCGCCACCCACCACCTCCTCGACGCGACCGCCTTCGCGCGCATGAAACGCGGCGCCTACGTGATCAACACCTCGCGCGGCGCTTTGATCGACGAGGACGCGCTCTGCGACGCGCTCGAGTCCGGCCATCTCCGCGGCGCCGCGCTGGACGTCTACGAGTTCGAGCCCGCGGTGAACCCCCGCCTGCTGGCCCTCCGTTCCGTCGTCCTCGCGCCGCACATCGGCTCCGCGACGGAAGAAGCGCGGAACGCGATGGCGCGCATCGCGGCGACGAACGTGCTCCTGTTCCTGCGCGGACAGGAGCCGCTGCATCGAGTGGTATGACGCGGCCTACGTGCGCAGCCAATAGCGGAGCTTGTGTCTCGAAGAGCGCATTGGAATGCCGCCCGCGG
>DATLBM010000311.1:0-2899 GCA_035526885.1 Thermoanaerobaculia bacterium
GCGAGTGCGGCACCTTGAAGGTCGACGCCGGCGCGGTCTTCACCGCGCATTCGGCGGCGTCGCTGACGAACGGCGCGGAGCCGTCGAGCGCCTGCAGCATGAAGCACTCGTTGCGTGGCGCGGCAGCGGCGGCGAAGCTGAGGAAACACGCGAACACGATGACGAATCGCCGGCGTGAGGCGAAGTAACGCTCCACCTTCACGGCCATCGGTGGTTCTCCGCCGGTCCGATGATCTCAAATCCACCGCTGCTCCACACCTCGGATGGGCCGACGACGAGCGAGCAGCCGTTTCCCAATGCCGCGGCGTCGTGTTCGACGGCGTAGCGGTCCGTCGACATCGTGGCCACGACCCAGTTCGAACCGTCGTCTCTATCCTCATCGGTGTCGCGCAGGTTCAGATAGACCCAGCCGGCGATCGCGCCGTTCGCCATCTGCGGGAACAGGTCGCGATCCGTGAGCGTGTTTTTCGAAGTGGCGGGCAGGGGGGGATCGACGAAAAGAGGATCATTGAAACTGAAGCTGAAGGCTGAGACGGCGTTCTCCGCCTCGTCGAAGCGGACGACCTCGTAGTAGCGCATTTCGGTATTCGCGAGGTATCCATCGCACGACGCGTCGCTGTAGACACCCTCGCGCCAGATTCTCAGGATCGTCTGCGCACCGAACGGAACGTTCTGAATCCACTGCGACGCGAACACCGACGGCAGCGGCTGGCGGCCGTCGCGCCGCGGTGCCGAGGCGGGCTGATGGCGGCCGTAGAACGTATGGTCGAACGGCGCGGCGGTGCGTGTCGCGAACGTGCCGCCTTCCGGCACCGCGCGGATGTGCACCATCGTCGTCCGCTGCGCGCGCCCGCGGCTCACCTGCTCCACGTCGCCGATCAGCACGTTGTCGTACGCGAGGTCATTCGTCCAGTACTCGGGATCCAGCGGCAGGTGGCCGGAACAGTTGGCGACTACGTCGATCGTCGCATAGCCGACTGCGATCGGCGCGTCGTAGTGATTCTGATGGTCCGTGCCGACCGTCTTGCAGCCGCCCGGAACCGTTCCGTCCAGAAATGCGGCGTGCACGCGCGCGAGCGTCTCGGGTGGCAACGTGCGTCGCGCCGCCGTGCAGTCGCGCGCTTCGATCCGGCCGCGCGCCACCACCTGGAAGAGGTCGACGGTCTGCAGGTCATACGGGGCGAGCGCGAGGTTGAAACTGAGCACCGGATACGCGCCGTCGGTCCAAAGCGTGACACGGGCGGTCTGCGCATGCGGACTGACGTTCGTCACCGTGAAGCGCGTCGTGTCGCCGCCGGCGTTAGCGAGGTCGACTTCGAAGTAGGGGAGCAGCAGCGTCGCCGCCGGGAGCAGCGCGATGTCGCAACTGTCGTCGTTGTTCGTCGTGACCCTCGCGCCGGCCGGATTGACGTTCGGCGCGGGCGCGATCGGCGGGCCGCCGCTCGCGGTGAGCGCGCTGGTCGGTGGTGCGGCGGAGCAGCCGTTGCCGAGGGGGATGGCGGGGACGTCTACCGTGTTTCCGTTGGTGATCGTGGACGAGATCACCCAGTTCTGACTCGTGAGCGCATCGGCGCGGCTGTTGTCGAGGTTGAGATAGACCCATCCCGGCGCTGCGCCTACGATCGGCGTTCGCGACGTCGCCGGTAACGCGATGCGCCGTCCGCTGACCGCATTCGCGTTCTCGTCGAACATCACCAGCTCGGTCACGCGTAGGTCCGGCCCGTAATCCGCGCACGCCGCGGCGGCTCTCGTCTCGCGCCAGATCTTCAGCGACGTCCCCGCGGTCCAGCGAGCGGCAAACGCGGAGGGCAACGGTTGACGTCCGTCGAGCATCGGCGCGGACGCGGGTTGGTAACGGCTGTAGAACGTGCGCGGGAAGCCGGCGTTGAACGCGAAGAACGCGCGCGTCGCAGGCGTGCTCCCCTCGGGCCTGCCGCCCTCGGGCACTGCGCGGATGTGCACCAGCGGTCCGCCCTGTGCGCCGCCGGGTGCTGAGTCGATCTGGTAGTAGTCGCCGATCAGCACGTTGTCGTAGCGGAGGTCTTCCGTCCAGTAGCGCTCATCCGCCGGTGTGCGACTCGAGCAGTTGCCGACGACGTCGATCGTCGCGTAGCCGATCGCGTTCGCGTGCACGCCGCCGACGTTCGCGCATTCGCCGGCGTCGCCGAGGGTGAGCGCTTTGCGCAGGCGGGCGACGGCGAGAGCGTCCAGCGGCGCGGCAGCGCAGCGGGTGAAGTCGAGCGATACGTTCACGTCGGAGTAGTCGCCGCGGCGCTTCTGCCCGATGGGGATCCCGCCGCGCGCGATGACGTCGAAGAGGTTGACCGACTGCACGTCGTAGCCGGTCAGGAACACGTTGAAAGTGAGCACCGGATACGCGCGATCGGTCCAGAGCGTGACGCGCGCGATGCGATCGTGGTGGGTGACGTTGGTGATCGTGAAGAGCGTCGTCGCCCTGCCGGGATGATCGAGGTCGACTTCGAAGTACGGCAGCAGCAGCGTCGCCGCGGGCAGCACGGAGATGTCGCAGCTGTCGTCGTTATCGACGGTGGCCGCATGAGCGGAGATTGCGAACAGCAGTACGGCGATGAGTGCGGATTTCATGGTGTGTTTTTCGCGGGTCCGATGATTACGTCTCCATACCCGATCTCCGAATCGATCACGGGCTGCGAGCAGCCGTTGCCGAGGGCGGCGGCGTCCATGTCGACGGAGAAGCGGCCCTGCGCACGCATGGTCGTCACGACCCAGCTCGATCCGTACGAAGACGAGTTTCGTGTTCGCGGTGAGAGCGGTGCACGACATTACTCCGCTCTTCCCTTCGCGCCAGATCTTGAAGCTGGTTTGGAATTGCGCCGGGCCGCCTTGAATCCAACGCGCGGCGAACGTCGCGGGGAGTGGC
>DATLBM010000312.1:0-2914 GCA_035526885.1 Thermoanaerobaculia bacterium
TGGGACTGCGAATCACAGTTCGAAGGCGCGATATTGCTCGCCCTGATGTTCTTCGCGCCGGTCGGAGCGCTCGTTCTGCGACGTCACATCGCGGCCGCTTCCGGCACGGCTCGTATCGCAGGCAGAGCGTTGCAGGCGATCGCGCTCGTATCGCTGCCGTTTGCGATCCTGTTCGTCGCGCGGCACTGCTGATCCAACTTGTGGCGATGTTCGTGGACTAGCTCGCGGAACTGGCGAGCCGTCCGGAGTGCGGCGGCACGGCCGCCGCACTCCAAATCAGCTCTCCACCAGTATCCGGAACTGCCGCGAAGCGACGGCCAGCATGGCCAGATCCACGCTCGTCGCCGCGCGGAAGTCGTGCATGGTCTGGTCGACGCGTTCCACCACGCGCGGGCGTTTCGCGAGCCAGGCATCGACGGGATCCGTCGCGCCGTTCGCCTCCGTGATCACGCGCGAGGCGAGCGCGCTCTGGTAGTTGAACAGGTCCTCGACCAGCGTCGAAAGCGCCGTCTTCTGCCACGGCGTCTCCGCGGCGATGCCGTTCGACGCGCTGCGCAGGCGATCGAGCGAGAAGCGCGCGCCCACGCCGAAGTACACGCGCGCCACGTCTTCGACACCGTGATCCGCGTCCATGCGCGCGATGCGGATGATGTCCATCGCGGAGCTCATCACGTCGAGGCTGGCCACGCGCCGCGCCAGCTCCTCGGGAATCCCATCCTCCATCAGCTCCGCCTGCCGCACGCGCACCCCCGCCAGGATCGAGGCGGGCAGAATCTGCACGAGGCGGTTCTGGATGGAGTCGATCCGCGGCTTGAACTCGCTCACGTACGCGGCAATGTCCAGCTTCTCGTACGTGCTGCGCAGCAACCAGAGGATGGCGCGCTCGAGCAGCCGCGCCACGCTGATCATCATCTCCGTCTGCACGCTGGCCGCGAGACTATTGTCGAGCGCCTCGATGTCCGCCCAGATCGTGCGCAGGTCGAACGAGTCGCGCATGATGATGAACGCGCGCGCGATGTCCGCGGGCGGCTTCGACGTCTCGTCGCACATCTGCCAGGCAAACGTCGGACGCACGCGGTTGATCATGGCGTTGGTCACCACCGTGGCGATGATCTCCCGGCGCAGGCGATGGCGATCGATGGCGGCGCGGAAGCGTCCGCGCAGCTCGTCGGGGAAATAGAGAACGAGATCGTCGACGAGCTGCGGATCGTCCGGCAGATCGGACGTCAGCAGATCCTCGTAGAGCACGAGCTTCGCGTACGCGAGCAGTACGGCGATCTCCGGACGCGTGAGGCCGAGGCCCTGCGTGTGACGCTCGCCGATGGTCTCGTCGTCGGGAAGTCCCTCCAGCGCGCGATCCATCTTGCCCGCTTTTTCCAGGCCGCGCATGAAGCGCGCCTGCGAGTCCAGGAACGTTTCGCCCTGCGCGTGCGTGATGGAGATGGCCTGGGTCTGCTCGTAGTTGTCGCGCAGGACGAGATGGCCGACGTCCTCGGTCATCTCGGCGAGGATGCCGTTGCGCTCCTCGACGCCGGAAAGCTCGCCGCGCTCGATGGCGTCGTAGAGCGCGATCTTGATGTTGACCTCGTGATCCGAGGTGTCGACGCCGGCGGAGTTGTCGATGGCGTCCGTGTTGATGTGACCGCCGGTGAGTGCGAACTCGATGCGCGCGCGCTGCGTGAAGCCGAGGTTCGCGCCCTCGCCGACCACGCGCACGCGAAGCTGATTGCCGTCCACGCGGACGGCGTCATTCGCGCGATCGCGCGCCGCGGCCTGGTCTTCCCACGATGCCTTCACGTACGTACCGATGCCGCCCAGCCAGAGCAGGTCCGCCTTCGCCAGCAGAATCGCGCGCATCAGCTCCTGCGGCGTGACGGTCTTCTTCGGCAGCTCGAACAGCGCCTGCACTTCATCCGAAACGGTGACCGTCTTCGCGCTGCGCTCCAGCACGGCGCCGCCCTTCGACAGCAGCGCGGCGTCGTAGCCGTTCCAGTTCAGGCGGTTGTCGAACATGCGCCGGCGCTCGGCGAAGCTCGTCGCGGGATCGGGATTCGGATCGAGAAAGATGTGCGAGTGGTTGAACGCCGCCTGCAGCTTGATGTGCGGCGAGAGGAGCATGGCGTTGCCGAACACGTCGCCCGACATGTCGCCCACGCCCACCACCGTGAAGTCCTCGGTCTGCGTGTTCACGCCCAGCTCGCGGAAGTGGCGTTTGACCGCCTCCCATCCGCCGCGCGCGGTGATGCCCATGCCCTTGTGGTCGTAGCCCGCGGAGCCGCCGGACGCGAATGCGTCGCCGAGCCAGTGTCCGTACTCGGCCGAGATGCCGTTGGCGATGTCGGAGAACGTGGCCGTGCCTTTGTCCGCGGCCACGACCAGATACGCGTCGTCGCCGTCGCGGCGCATGACGTCTTTCGGCGCGATGACTCCGTCGCCGCGAAGGTTGTCGGTGATGTCGAGCATGCCGCGCAGCAGCGTCTTGTACGACTCGATGCCTTCCTGCTGGAACGTGGCGCGGTCGGCGGACGGGTTCTTCACCACGAAGCCGCCCTTGGAGCCCACCGGCACGATGACCACGTTCTTGACCATCTGCGCCTTCATCAGGCCCAGGATCTCGGTACGGAAGTCTTCGCGTCGATCGGACCAGCGCAGGCCGCCGCGCGCGACGCGTCCGCCGCGCAGATGGATGCCTTCCATCCACGGCGCGTACACGAAGATCTCGTACAAAGGCCGCGGCAGCGGCAGCTCCGGCACCAGGGCGCAATCGAGCTTGAACGAGAGATACAGCTTGTGCTGGCCCTCGGCATCGCGCTGGAAGTAGTTGGTTCGCAGAGTGGCCTCGATGAGCGCGACGTACAGGCGCAGGATGCGGTCTTCATCCGGATTCGTGACGCGGTTGAGCGCATCCTCGATT
>DATLBM010000313.1:0-2585 GCA_035526885.1 Thermoanaerobaculia bacterium
CACGAGAGCCGCACTTCGCGCGACAGGCGTGCGTTCGGGCTGGGCCAACCAGCGCTGCCGGCCGTGACGGCCCGCCGGAGGCCTCCCGGCGTGTCCCCGCGTGGGTGGTCGCAGCGACAGCGTTGTGGCTCATCGCCGCGAGCGCGCATGCGATGCCTGTCGCGGACTACGTCGCGCGACTGGAGACCATCGACGCGATGCTCGAGCAGAACGCGCTCGCGCCGGCGAAGATCGAGGCGCGTGCGCTGCTGGGCGCGAAGATCGAGTGGACGCGCGGTGACTTTTTCGCCGATGCCTCGGTGCTGCAGCCCATCCTCGATACGAACATCGCCAGCGGTCCGCATCGCGCGCGGTTGCTGGCAACGATCGCGGAGTTGCGGCGCGCGAGCGGAATGGAGTCCGCGCGCGGCGATCGCAAACTGCTCGAGCGCATCGCCGCGGAGCAGGACGTGCCCGATCTGCCCAAGGGCGGCGACGTGCCCACGCGCCTCGACGCCGACGTGCCGCTGCTCGACCGCATCGCGCGCTCGATCATGGATGCGATGGAGTGGGTCGTCGAGCAGCTGAAGAAATTTCTGGAGTGGCTCTTCGACCTGCTCCCGAAACGCCGCCCGCACGAGAGCGCGGCCTCGGTCACGACGCGCTGGGTGGTCTTCGCCGTCGTCGCGCTGATCGTCCTCGGCGTGCTCGTGCTCGCGATCAGCGTGCTGCGCCGCTCGCGCGCATCGACCGGCGAAGCCGTGCAATCGACCGCGCCCCTCGGATCGAAAGCCGATGAAGACCCGCTCTCGCGCGGCGCGACGGAGTGGGAACGCTACGCCGCCGAGCTCGCGAAAGCGGGACGTTTCCGCGAGGCCATTCGGGCCTGGTATCACGCGGTGCTGGTCACGTGCTACGCCGCGGGCATCCTGCATTTCCGCAAAGGACGCACGAACTGGGAGTACGTGGCGTCGCTCGGCCCGTCCGTCGAATGGCGTCCGGAGTTGATCGAGCTGACGCGCCGCTTCGAGCGCGAGTGGTATGGCTCGATGCAGAGCACGTCCGAGGCGCTGGACGAGTGCGGCGAGCGCGCGGCGGGGATCATCGAAGTGGTGCGAGGTGAGGCGTGAAACGCGTCGTGCCGCTGGTGCTCGCCATCGCCGTGTTCTTCATCCTCGGCATCGCCTGGATCATCACGGACCGCCGCGCCGCGGAGCGCGTGTTCGACGATTACTCGTCGCAGAACACCGGCACGACGGGGCTGTCGCAGGCGGCGGCGTATCTCGCGCGGCGCGGCAGGTCGGCGATGCTCACGCGCCAGGTGCAGCACGCGGGCGTCGAGGCGAACGCGGTCGTGTTTCGCATCACGCACGAGCTGCCGCTGTACTTCGATCCCGAGGATCTCGACGAGAAAAAGTTCGGACCGCCGCGGCCGAGGGAGAATCCGCTGCTGAGCGATGCCGAGGATGCGTTCGTGCGGCATGGCGGGCGGATGGTCGTCGGCGCACACATCGGCGCGCTGGAGGTCGTGACGCCGGTGGAGCAGACGGCGAAGAAGGTCTTTCCGATCTGGGCCGGCGTAGACACCCTGACCATTCCGGAGAAGAGCAGCGCGTTCCGCGTGCTGCGCCCGCGCATGCACGCGCTGTTCATCGCCGGCTCGGATGTCATCGTCGCGCGCGAGCGCATCGGCGACGGCGATCTGTTCGTGATCGCGTGGCCGGAAGTGTTTCGCAACGATCTGCTGTCGCAGAGCAACCACCTCGCGCTGCTCGCGGCGCTGGCGGGAAAGCGTCCCGTGTATTTCGATGAGGTGCCGCACGGCATCGCCACCGGCGAAGGCGCGCTGGAGCTGGCCAAGGAGTGGAACCTCGGCCCGTTCCTGCTGATGCTCGTCGCGGTGGCGGCGCTGGTGTTCTGGCGCGCGTCGCGTCGCGTGGGACCGCCCGAGGACGAACATCGCGAGACGCGATCGGACGCGGTCGATCTCGTGCGCTCGCTGGCCGCGCTCTACCAGGACGTGACGAGCTACGCCGAAGCCATCGCGCTGTACCACGACTCGCTGACGCGCACCGTCGCGCACACGACGGGCCTGCGCGGCGACGCGCTGCGCACTCGCGTGGAGGAGTTGACGGGCGGGCGGCGGACGATGACGGCCATCAATGAGGGATTCGAAAGACTGAAGTCGACGAGTCGTCGAGTCTCCAAGTCTCCGAGGAGTTCCTCGGCCACTCGAAGACTCGAAGACTCGTCGACTCGGAGGGCTTGAATGCAGACCATCAACGACATCACCACCCGCTTCGCCGCGCTGCGCGGGCAACTGGACCGGGTGATCATGGGGCAGGAGCGCGTGAAGATGCTGGCCATCACGTCGCTCGTGGCGGGCGGGCACATGCTGCTCGAAGGCGTGCCGGGCACGGGCAAGACGCTGCTCGCGCTCACGCTGGCGCGCCTGCTCGGCTGCCGCTTCCGCCGCATCCAGTTCACGCCGGACCTCATGCCGTCGGACCTCGTCGGCGCGAACGTGTTCAATCAGAAGACGCAGGAGTTCGCGTTCCGCGCCGGGCCCGTGTTCACGGACATCCTCCTGGCCGACGAGATCAACC
>DATLBM010000314.1:0-8703 GCA_035526885.1 Thermoanaerobaculia bacterium
GCCCGTGCCGCTGTGCATCGTGATCATGCTGATCATCATCGCGGCCTTCGTGCTGGAGAACCTTTCCGTCGAGCTGGGGATGTTCGCGGCGCTGCTGATCATCCCGGCCTCGTACGTGTTCAGCAAAAAGTCGCTGGCGGATTCGTTGCCGTCCAGCGCCATCGCCGTCCTGGCCACGACGTACGTGGGCATGCTCGGCGGCTCGCTGATCCGCCTGCGCAACGACTTTCCCGAAGGCTGGAAGCTGATCTTCTTCCTTTTGCTCGTGGTCTGGCTCGGCGACTCCGGCGCGTACTACTTCGGCAAGGCCTTCGGCAAGCACAAGCTGTCGCCGCGCATCAGTCCCAAGAAAACCGTCGAAGGTCTGATCGGCGGCATGACTACGTCGATCATCACCGCGCTGGTGATCCACTTCACCTTCTTCAAGGCCTTCCCGCTTCTGCACGCGATCCTCGCCGGCGTGCTGCTGTCGTTCGCCGGCGTGATCGGCGACCTCGCCGAGTCGATGTGGAAACGCTCCGCCGACGTGAAGGATTCGGGCACGCTCCTGCCCGGCCACGGCGGCTTCCTGGACCGCTTCGACTCCATCCTTTTCACCGCCCCGATCCTCTACTGCTACTGGACGCTCATCGTGCACGGCTTCGGATCGCTGAACATCATGAGCGGCTGACCGCAAATGCGAAATCTCTCCATCCTCGGCAGCACCGGCAGCGTCGGCCGCAGCACTCTCGCGGTCGTCGACTCCCTGCCCGAAGAACTGCGCGTCGTGGGCCTCGCCGCGGGCGCGAACGTCGAGCTGCTCATCGAACAGATCGAGCGCTATCAGCCGTCCCTCGTCTCCGTTCGCTCGAGCGAGGACGCGGCACGCATCCGCTCGCGCTTTCCGAAGCTCGAAGTGATCCCTGGAGTCGAAGGCGCGTGCGCCGTCGCGTCGATGCCTTCCGCGGACACCGTCATCGCCGCGATCGTCGGCGCGGCCGGCATCCCCGCGGTGTACGCCGCGCTGCGCCAGGGAAAGCGCGTCGGCATCGCCAACAAGGAAGTGCTCGTCGCGGCGGGCGACGTGATGACAAGCGCGGCAGAAGAGTTCGGCGGCGAGATCCTGCCCGTCGACTCCGAGCACAACGCCGTCCATCAGGCCATCCGCTGCGGAACGCATCCGGAAGTGCAGCGCATCATCCTCACCGCATCCGGCGGCCCGTTCCTGCACCGCGACCTCGGCACCTTCGACGACATCACCATCGAGGCCGCGCTCGCACATCCGACGTGGCGCATGGGCAACAAGATCTCGATCGACTCCGCCACGATGATGAACAAAGGCCTGGAAGTGATCGAGGCCCATCATCTTTTCGCGCTGCCCGCGGACCGGATCGACACGATCATCCACCCGCAGTCGATCGTGCACTCGATGGTCGAATACGTCGACGGCTCGATCATCGCGCAGCTCTCCACGACGGACATGAAGTTCCCCATCCAGTACGCGCTGCTCTACCCCGCGCGCGTGCCGGCGCCGTTCGCGCGGCTGGACCTGGCGAAGATGCGCTCGCTGGAATTCATCCCCGTCGACCCGCGGCGTTTCCCCGCCGTCGGTCTGGCCTACGCCGCGTTGCGCGAGGGCGGCTCGATGCCCGCCGTTCTGAACGGCGCCAACGAGATCGCGGTGGAGCGGTTCCTGGCCGGAGAACTTCCGTTCACGGGAATCGTAGACATGGTGTCGCGCGTGCTGGAACGCCACGCCGGCCAGGTCAGCGCGATCCGCTCGGTCGACGATGCCCTGGCCTGGGACCAGTGGGCCCGGAACGAGGCGCGCGGAACTGTTGTTGCAATTCAGCGCTGAACCGCACTCTATGACTCAGAACATCGGCACGAACATTCTCGCCGTCGTCATCGTCCTCGGCTTTCTCATCTTCATCCACGAGGCCGGACACTTCCTGCTCGCGAAGCTCTTCCGCGTGCGCGTGCTCGTGTTCTCGTTCGGATTCGGCAAGCGCCTCTTCGGCTTCCGCAAAGGCTCGACGGACTACCGCGTCTCGCTCGTGCCGCTGGGCGGCTACGTGCGCATGGCCGGCGATAATCCGGAAGAAAACCTCGCCGGAAATCCCGACGAGTTCCTGTCCAAGCCCAAGTGGCAGCGCTTCCTGATCCTCTTCGCCGGACCGGCCATGAACATCGTCATCGCTCTCCTGTTCATGTCCTTCGTGGCCATGATCGGATTCGAGGAGCGCATCACCAAGCCCATCGTGGCGCAGGTGGAGAAAGGCACGCCCGCCGAGAAGTCGGGGCTGCAGCCGGGCGACCGGCTCCTGCGCATCAAGAACGAGCCGGTCAACGACTACAGCGACGCGCGCCTGCTCATCTCGATGAACGCCGGTACGCCGCTGCCGGTCGTTTACGAACGCAACGGCGTGCAGCAGACCACCACGCTCACTCCCGCGAAAGAAGAAGGCGACTTCGGCCCCGTCGGCCGCGCCGGAATCCTCTTCGCCACCGATCCCGTCATCGGCCGCGTGGAGCCCAACTCGCCCGCGGCTTTGGCAGGCCTGCGCTCGGGTGACCGCATCGTCAGCGCGAACGGCAAGCGCACCAACTCGCTCGAAGAATTCGCGATCCTCTCGGATCAACAGAAGGCGAAACCGGTGGCGATGGAGATCGCACGCGGTTCGCAGATCGTGCGCGTCACGGTCGCGCCGAGCACGGATCCGGACCTGAACGTGTCGCGCGGCATCGTGCAGCAGACGAAGGTCACGAAGCTCGGCTTCATCCCGGCGCTGCGTTACAGCGTCGCGGAGAACTGGAAGATGCTTCGCCTGACCGGCGGCGCGGTGCGCCGCCTGTTCCGCCCGGAAGGCAGCGTGAAGGAGCTGAGCGGCCCGATCAACATCGCGCGCATCTCGGGCGAGACGCTGCGCCAGGGCGGCCTGCGCGGCATGCTCGGCCTGATGGCCATGATCTCGCTGCAGCTCGGAATCATGAACCTCCTGCCCATTCCGGTTCTGGACGGCGGCCACATCATGATCCTGCTCATCGAAGGCATCGCCCGCCGCGACCTGTCGCTGCGCGTGAAAGAGCGCATTCAGCAGTTCGGCTTCGCCGTCCTGGCCACGCTGATGATCGTCGTGCTCTACAACGACGTGATCTCGAACGTGCTCAGGATGCGGAACGGGTAAAGATTTCGAGTCGCGAACATCGCGCAATGGCGTCGAAATCGTGATCGGCATGTAGCAGCGGGATGCCGTGAGTGATCGCGCACGCCGCCACGAGGCAGTCGGCGCTTGACGGCGTCACCCCGTGCTCGCGACAGTCGAGGTACAGCCGCGCCGCCTGCTCGAAGCGCTCCAGCGGTGTCGGCGAATCGAGCATGGTCACGTTGGCCAGCATCTCCAACGCGAGCTCGTATCGCGCCGTATTGCGCGTACCTCGCAGGATCTCGTGCAAGACGATCGGACAGGTCGCGACCTCTTCGTCCTCTCCAATCACGGCAAAGAGGTCGTAGCGGCCATGTTCGAACGCGATCCAGATGCTCGAATCAACGAGCACCACGGCGCACGCTTTTCTTCCGAGGCACTCGTTTCTCGTCGGCCGAAACGCGACGTTTCTTTTTCGCGTCGATCACCGCGTAGGCATTCGGGCGAATTTCCTCGAGGTATCCCTCGTGGAAAAAGCCGCCCTTTTTCGCCTCCTCGGCGAACTTGCGGTAAGCCTCCCGGAAGTCGCGCTTCTTCACGTACTCCGCGAGAGCCTTGTTGATGGCCGCCGAGTACGTGCGCTCGCCGCTCGCGCGGCGTGCCTTCTCCAGGAGCTTTTCATCCAGGACCACGTTCGTGCGCTTCATGCGCACAATGTGCGCGATTCATGCGCGTAATGCAATGAGCTCGCGCCGCAGCAGGTCCAGCGCGGCCTGCGTGGAGAACCACTTCACCATCGTTCGTGACGCGGGCCAGACGAGCTTGCGATGATGGTCGCCGCTGGGACCGGAGACGGCGATGTGCACGGTGCCCACGGGTTTCTCCGGCGTGCCGCCGGTCGGGCCCGCGATGCCGGTGATGCCGATGCCCCACGTCGCGCCGAAGCGCGTTTTCGCGCCGCGCGCGAGGGAGATGGCCACGGCCTCGCTCACTTCGCCGTGCTCGCGAATCAGTTCGGGATCGACGCTCACGAGATCGGTCTTCGCGGCGGCGGTGTAGCAGACGGCGCCGCCGAGGTAGTAGGCGGAGCTGCCGGGGACGTCGGTGATGCGGGAGCCGAGGAGGCCGCCCGTGCAGGACTCGGCGGTGGCGACGGTTTCGTGGCGCTCGGAGAGCAATGCGCCGATGACGCTTTCCAGCGTGTCGTCGTCGAAGCCGAAGAGACGGCGTCCGAAGATCGTCGCGATCTCCGATTCGCGCGGCGCAATGTCTTCGCGTGATTCGCCGCCGAGGTGAATCTCGATCTGGCCGCCGCCGGCGAGAATCGTCACCAGCTCGCCGGGATGATTTTCGTAATACGGCTTCAACTTCTCTTCGACCGCGGATTCGGTCATGCCCGCGATCTTCAATACGCGGCGGTGGCGGCGACGGCCGCCGCTGATGCTCTCCAGCCACGGCGTGAAGTACGTGGCCAGCATCCATTCCAGTTCGTGCGGAACGCCGGGAAAAACCCAGACGTGCCGGCCGCCGGTCTCAATGTGAAATCCAGGCGCGGTGCCGCGTTGATTGCGCAGCGTGGTCTGTCCGGGAAAGACGTTGGCCTGTTTGCGATTGACTTCGGGCATTTTCCAGCCGCGTTCCGCGAATCGCGACTCGATCCAGTCGACGATGGACTGATCGATTTCCATCGTCAGTCCGAACGCCTCACAAAGTGCCTCGCGCGTCAGATCGTCTTCCGTGGGACCGAGGCCGCCGGTAATGACGAGAATGTCAGACGAGGCGTGGCGAAGCTCGGCCACGAGGTCCTGCAGCCGGTCGCCCACAATGGATTTACGCACCAGCGGAACGCCGAAGCTCTCCAGCGCCGCCGTGATCTTCAGTGAATTCGTGTCGACCCGCGTGGGGCCGAGCATTTCCGATCCCACGGCGACGATGGAAGCGTTCATACCGCCGCGCTCTCCAATTCCTCTTTCTCGCGCGCCAGCGTTTCCCACCTGGCGTACAGCAGGTCGATCATCGACTTGAGATCGTTCTGCTGCTGTTGAATTTTCTTGACGCGCTCGCCGTCCCGGAACACTTCCTGTGAGCACAGCAAGAGCTCATTGCGCTCGCGCTCGCCTTCCGCGCCGGCGATGCGCGCCTCCAGTGCGGCGATCTCCTCGTCGATTTTCTTCATGCGTTTGTTGCGCTGTTTTTGTTCGGTGCGGTCGACCGGCGGTTGCTTTACAGGTTCTTCGCGCTTCGGCTGCGGTTTATGCAACACCACGGTTTGTGGTTTGGCATTTCCCTCCGCAAACTGCGCCGCCAGTTCACTGTAATTGCCGCTGTACACCTCGGCCGCCCCATCCTCGACGAGGATGATGTTCTCGGCGACGCGGTCGATGAAGTAGCGGTCGTGCGAAACGACGATCAGCGCGCCCGTGAAGTTCTCCAGCGCCTCTTCCAGCGCCTCGCGCGTGTAGACGTCGAGATGGTTCGTCGGCTCGTCGAGGAGCATGACGTTGCCGCCGACGTACATGATCTTCGCCAGCGCCAACCGGCCTTTTTCACCGCCCGACAGATCCCGCGTCTTCTTGAAGACGTCGTCGCCGAAAAACGAGAACCGGGCGAGATAAGAGCGCACTTCCTCCTCGGTCTGCCGCGTGTCGATGTCCCAGATCTCGTCGATCACTTTGCCGTTCGGTTTGAGATCGCCCAGCGTCTGGTCGTAATAGCCGACCTGCACGGCATGGCCGAGCATGACCGAGCCGTCGAGCGGCGGAATTCGCGCGGCGATGGTCTTGAGCAGCGTCGATTTTCCTGAGCCGTTCGGACCCATGATCGCGTACCGCTCGCCGCGGCGGATCTGCAGCGTGAAATTCTCCACTACGCGCTTGTTCGGATATCCGACGGAGAGATGATCGATGGTCAGGGCGACGGCACTGGAGCGGCCGCCGGCGTCGAGATTGAATTTCGCCAGCGTCTCGTCCGTCTCCGGACGCTCCACTTCGTCGAGCTTGTCCAGCATCTTCCGCCGCGACTTGGCCTGCTTGGTTTTCTGTCCGGCGAGGTTCCGGCGGATGAAATCCTGCGTTTCCGCGATGTACTCCTGCTGGCGCTCGTAATCCTTGGCCATTTTCTCCATGCGCTCGGCGCGCAATTGGAGAAATTTCTCGTAATTGCCCGGATATTCGATGAGTTTTCCGTGCGCCAGCTCGACGATCTTGCCGACCGTACGATTGAGAAACGTGCGGTCGTGCGAAATGAGGAGATAACTGCCTTTGAATTCCTGCAGAAACTCCTCGAGGAACTCGATGCCTTTGAGATCGAGATGGTTCGTGGGCTCGTCGAGCAGGAGCAGATCGACTTTCGTGAGCAGCACGCGCGCGAGCATGGCGCGGTTCTGCTGGCCGCCGCTGAAGTTGACGATGGGGCGTTCCCACTCCGCTTTGTCGTTGAAGCCGACGCCGGTCAGGACGCGCTCGACCAGCGCGTGCAGCGTGTAGCCGTCGGCGTGCTCGTAGTCGTGCTGCAGGTGGGCGTATCGCTCGAGGAGCTTGTCGTGATCGGGATGGTGGACGTCGGCCAGGTCGTGCTCGATCGCGCGCATCTTGCGGTCGATGGCCAGGACGTCCGCGAAGGCGGTCTCCACGAAATCGAAGAGCGACATCCCCGGCTCGGCCTGGAGGTGCTGGCCGACGTGGCCGATGGTGAGTCCCGAGGCACGGATGATCTGGCCGCGGTCGGTTTCTTCCTGCTGGAGGAGGAGGCGGAAGAGCGTGGTCTTGCCGGCGCCGTTGCGGCCGACCAGGCCCACGTGCTCGCCGGGGTTGTGCTGCCACGTGACGCCCTTGAGGACGTCGTGCGGGCCGTAACTTTTCTCGACGTTATCGAAGCGGTAGAGCATGCGCGCTACTTGAAGGCTTTCGCGGCTTTGCTCATTCCGCCGCGCACGTCCAGCGCCGAGTCGGACTCCATCCACACCGGGAACACGGCCAGCGCGGAGGCCACGGTGCGATAGAGATCGCGCACCCACAGCGGCGCCGTCTCGTGCAGCAGCGGACCGCCGACGCGCAGGTCGTTCGGCGCGATGATCACACGCACGTTCCGGTGTCCGGTCTGCGCCACCATCGTGAACAACTCTTCGATCGCGGGATCGCCCAGCGCAACGCATCCGATCGAAACGTCCTTGCCGTGGATGAAGATGTCGCCGCCGAGGTTGGCGCGGTGATCGCGCTGGGCCATGCGCAGGTCGTACGCGTTCGGATAGCTGACTTTCATCGACAGGTGATAGCTGCTGTTCGGATTCATGTGCGCGATCCGGTACACGCCCTCGGGCACCTGGTAATCGCCCTGGCGCAGCTTCGGTCCGGCGTGGCCGCTGGCGGCGAGGATCGGATAGTTGCGGAGGAACTTCCACCCGCTCGCGCCGCGCACCCACACCGCGGTGCGCCGCTCGTTCTTGAGCACGAGGATGGCGATCTCTTTCGGCGGATACGCGACGCCCGCGCGCCGGAAGTGCGGCGCCAGGCGCGCGCGTGCGGCGGGTCCGTACTTCGCGACGACGTCGGCGACGGTGCGCGGGCCACGTACGATCTGCAGCAGCAGCGGCCCGGCGAAATACGCGCCGCACGCGGCCACGATCAGCAGGAACGCTATGACAGCGTATCTATGACGCCGATTCACACTGCTACCCTTTGCCCATGAGATTAGCAGTGAACATCGATCACATCGCCACGATTCGTGAAGCGCGCAAGACCGACGAGCCGGATCCCGTCGCCGCGGCGGTGATCTGCGAGCTGGCAGGCGCGCAGGGAATCACGGTGCATCTGCGCGGCGACCGGCGTCACATCCAGGACCGCGATGTGGAGCTGCTGCGCCGCACGGTGACGACGCATCTCAACATCGAGATGGCCTCCACGACGGAGATGGTGCGCATGGCGCAGACCATCAAGCCGCATCAGGTCACGCTCGTGCCGGAACGCCGCGACGAGGTGACGACGGAGGGCGGGCTGGATGTGGTGCTGCATGCGGGGAACGTGGAGAAGACCGTTGCGCAACTCGTCGACGCGCGCATCGACGTCTCGATCTTCGTCGATCCCGATCTGGAGCAGATCCGCCAGTGCCACAAGCTGCGCGCGCCGAAGATCGAGATCAACACGGGCAAGTACGCGGACGCCTGGCGCGACGGCAGCGGCGCCTGGCCCGCGGAACTGGAGAAGATCGCCACCGCCGCGCGCGCGGCGAAAAAGCTCGGACTGACCGTGCTCGCCGGCCACGGCCTCACCTACCGAAACATCGACGGTATCGCCTCGGTCCCGGAGATCGAGGAGCTGAACATCGGGCACTCGATCATCTCCAGGGCGGCGCTGGTGGGACTGGACGCGGCGGTGCGCGAGATGGCGGCGCTGATGCGCAGCCCGCGGCGTTTGCCGAGATAGGCTTCGGTGGGGAACGACGAGGGGCCTCCGGCGGCCGGGGGCTCGCCCCCGGACCCCGCTGGTTGGCCGTTCCCGGCGAAGCCTAAGTCCGCAACTCCGCGAGCTTCCGCTTCAGCGCGCGAGCGCGCGTCCGCGACGGCGCAGCGCCGAACGTTTCT
>DATLBM010000315.1:0-5010 GCA_035526885.1 Thermoanaerobaculia bacterium
TCTCGAAGTTCGTGGCCAGCGCGACGGCGAAGCGCTCGTGCGGAACGATCACCAGATCCGTGCGCGTCTCCTGCTGCGCGCCGGAGTGCGCAACCATCCAGCGTCCGTTGCGCATGACCACGCCGAAGCCGAGGCCGTAGCGGGTGTAGCGGCCATCCCGCGTGGGCTGCATCGACCACGCGGCGTCGCGGGTGGAAGTCTTCAGCACTTTGCCGCCGGCCAGGCCTTCGACCATGCGGATCATGTCGTCGACCGTCGAGCGCGTGCCGCCGCCGCCGAAGCGGCTGGAGACGTCGATGTATTCGCTGCGCCGCAGCTTGCCGCCCTCGAGCACGTAGCCGGTGACGCGATGCGGGATGATCGCGCGCGGATCGTCCATGCGCGTGGAGGTCATGCCCAGCGGCTTCCACACGTTCTCGGTCAGGTACTCGCCGTACGGCTTGCCGGATGCGCCTTCGATCGCGGCGCCGAGGAGGTTGTAGCCGTAGCTCGAGTAGTTGAACGCGGTGCCGGGCTCCGCGACGAGATCGAAATTCTCGAAGACGGCGATGGCCTCGCGCGTCGTTTTCGGCTCGCGGATGTGGCCTTCTTTTTCGTAGTCCCGGTAGTGACTGATGCCGCCCTGGTGCGCGAGCAGCTGGCGGATGGTGACGGGCTTGGACTTGCGCGGAAAGTACGGAACGTAGGTCTGCACTTCGGCGTCGAGGTCGATCTTGCCTTCGTCGGCGAGCTTCAGGATCGCGATGGCGGTCATGGGCTTGGTGACGGAGCCCATGCGATAGGAGGAGTCGGCGCGCGCGGGCACGTCGTTGTCGACGTCGGCGAGTCCGAATCCGCGCGACCAGTGAAAGTCGCCGTGCATGACGGCGACGGAGAGGCCGGGCATCTGCTGCGCCTGCATCTCGTGCCGGACGAAGGCCTCGACGGCGCGGAGCTTGTCGTCGCTCTGCGCGAAGGCGGAGACGGCGAAGATCAGACAAAGAAAAACGCGCATGCTCAGTCGCATGCGCGTCAGGTTAATGCAGAGTCGCCGCTACTCCTTGTGAAGGTCTTCGTGCATTTCATCGGTGGTGCGGTAGTTCGGCCGCTTCGGATCGGCGGCGTTGTCGCGCGACACCTGCGGGCCGCCCGGCTGCAGCGGCTGCTGGTCCGGCTGAGGCGACTTGGGATTGCTCGGCGTCGGCTGATTGATCGTTCCCATGTTGTTTCCTCCGCTGATGGAACTTCTCAAGAAACGTTCCCGATCCTTGCATGAGGCCGACATCATGATCCGGTCCCTGGCTCTCAGTTTCGTTCTCGCGTTTCCTCTCTTCGCCGCCGAGCCGATCATCGTGTTCGAGCCGGTCGCCACGGACCTGGACAATCCGGTTTCGATCACGCACGCGGGCGACTCGCGCCTCTTCATCACCGAGCAGGACGGGCTGGTGCGGATTTACGACGGCACACGCATGCTCCCGGAGGCCTTTCTCGATCTCCGCTCCCTCGTCTCGACGGGCGGCGAGCGCGGACTCTTGAGCGTGGCCTTTCATCCCGACTACGCACACAACGGCTTCTTCTTCGTGAACTACACGGACGTGAACGGCGACACGGTGGTGGCGCGCTACAGCGTCTCGACGTCGAATCCGAACCGCGCGGAACCGGCGTCCGTGAAGCGCCTGCTCTTCGTCGATCAACCGTATCCGAACCACAACGGCGGGCAGCTGCAGTTCGGTCCGGACGGTTATCTCTACATCGGCATGGGCGACGGCGGCTCGGCCGGCGATCCCGAAAACCGGGCCCAGGACCGCTCGCAGCTGCTGGGCAAGATGTTGCGCATCGATGTGAACGCGGGAGGCTCTTACGCAATCCCGCCATCGAATCCATACGCATCGAACAGCGGCAACCGCGGCGAGATCTGGGCATACGGTCTCCGCAATCCCTGGCGTTTCTCCTTCGACCGCGCCTCGGGCGATCTCTGGATCGCGGACGTCGGGCAGGGCTCGTGGGAGGAGATCGATCTGCAGCGCGCGACGAGCATCGGCGGCGAGAACTACGGCTGGGATGTGCTGGAAGGGACCCATTGCTTCGGTGCAACATCCTGCACACGCCTGGGCACGATCGAGCCGGTGATCGAGTACAACCACTCCGGCGGCGCGTGCTCGGTGACGGGCGGCTACGTCTATCGCGGCACACGTTCGCCGCGGCTCGAAGGCATGTACCTCTACGGCGACTACTGCAACGGCAGGATCTGGGGCGCGCGCAACAACGGCACGGGATGGAGCTCGACGCAGCTCGCGGACACGACGTATCTCATCTCCACGTTCGGCGAGGACGTGAACGGTGAGATCTATGTTGCCGATCACAAGGGCGCGATCTATCGCATCGTCGACTCGGTGCCGCTGACGCCGAAACGGCGCGCGGTGCGGCAGTAGCTTCTGCGCTTCGCTCCATAATGTCGCGGATGCTCCGCTTCGTGCTGGTCGTTTTGCTCGCCGCGCCGGCTTTCGGCAAATCGCTGGAGTGGCGCGCCGTGGACGTGCAGGCGCGGCTGGAGCGCGACGGCTCGCTGCGCGTGCGCGAGCGCCTCCAGCTCGTCTTCGACGGCGACTGGAACGGCGGCGAGCGCGTCTTTCGCACGGAACGCCGCCAGTGGATCGATCTGCACGGCATCACGCGCGTCGAGAACGGACGCGAGATCGCGCTCGAACAAGGATCTCTCGATGCGATCGATCACTACGACTTCGTGAAGACGAACGTGCTGCGCTGGCGCAGCCGGATGCCGTCCGATCCGGAGTTCGCGAATCGCGAATTGATCTACGTCCTCGACTACACCACGCACAACGTCCTCGAATCGGCGGGCGCACAGAAGTTCCGGCTGAATCACGATTTCGGCCTGCCGGTGCGCGACGGAAACATCGGCCGCTTCACGCTGCAGCTCGACTTCGATCCCGTGTGGAACATGCAGCAGGTGCGAGACGCGCAGAGCGACGTGCCGCCCGGCGCCAGCGCGTTCATCACGCGCACGCTGACGAGCTCCGCGCAAACGTGGCCGGCCGGCGTGGAACGTCCGCTGCCGTGGTGGCTGGGCTGGATCGCACTCGCGTTCTACGCGGCCGGCGCGTGGTTTCTCATCACGCGGTTCATTCACGCTGAGCGCGAAACGGGACGTTTCGAGCCGCTCGTCGCGCGCTTCGACGAAGCGCTGCTGGCGCTGAAGCCGGAGATCGCGGGCGCGGTGTGGGATCGCGGCGTCGGCGCGGCGGAAGTGGCGGCCACGCTCGCGCGCATGGCCCAGGAGAAGAAGATCACCACGCGCGCGGACGGCGAAACGCTGCACATGCATCTCGAAGTGCCGCAGTCGAGCCTGGAGGGACACGAGAAGCTGCTCGCCGAGAAGCTCTTCTTCGCCGGCGACGATACGGACACCGATCGCGTGAAGGCGCACTACCGGAGCACGGGCTTCGATCCGGCGGCGGTGATCCGGCCGCGCATCAACTGGGAGCTGTCGCAGATTCCGGGATGGTCGGCGCCGCGGAAGCGTGTGAGCTGGGTGCGCCACGCATTGCTGCTGCCGCTGTGCGCGTTCGCGCTGCTCGTCGCCGGAGTGGCGGGACACAGCGACGACATCGGCTTCGCCATGAGCGCGGGGTTCTTCGGCATGATCTTCGGGCTCATCGCTTCGATGGCGGCCTGGCGCGGATCGAAAGCGGTTGCGGACTTTCGCCCGTCGTTCATCGCACCGGCGCTGCTGCTGTTGATTCCCGTGGCGATGTTCGCCACGGGCGCATTGCAGGCACACCGCAACGGCATCGGCGCGCCGATTCTGTTCGCGATTCCGATCTGGTACCTGGCCATCCTCGATCTCGTGCTGGACCTGCTGAAGATCCGCGACGCGCGCGAGATCGTGGCCTTCCGCCGCCGCATCGCCGGCGTGCGGCAGTTCTTCATCGAAGAACTGCAGAAATCTGAGCCCGATCTGCGCGACGAGTGGTTCCCGTACGTCCTCGCATTCGGCCTGGGCACGCACGTCGATCAGTGGTTCCGCGCGTTCGGCGCAGCCTCCTCGCCCTCGTCCTATTCGTCCTATTCGTCCTCTTCGTCGTATTCGTCGTCATCGTCAAGCGGGTGGACGGGCGGCGGCGGCGCGTTCGGCGGCGCCGGAGCGACGGGATCGTGGGCGCTCGCCGCGGGCGCGATGGCCGCGGGCGTGTCCGCGCCGTCATCGAGCGGCAGCAGCGGAGGCGGCGGCGGATCGAGCTCGGGCGGCGGGGGCGGCGGCGGCTGGTGAGGAAGTTCGACTCGTTTCTCACCGAGCTGGCGTCGATCGAAGTCTCCGAGCGCGCGTGCAATCAGTGGTCGCGCACGGCCGGCGATCTGCGCGGCAACGCCATTCGCCGCCGCAATCTCCGCCTCTACCTCGGCGAGATGGACGCCATTCGCCCGCGCATGCTGCTCGTCGGCGAGGCCGTGAGCTATCGCGGCGGGCGGCTCACCGGCGTGGCGTTCGTCAGCGAATCGGTGATGCTCGGCGGCATGCAGACGCGTAGCGGCCGCGTGCTCGGCACGGATCACGGCTATCGCAAAGCCACGCCCGGACCGCGTTTGTCGACGGAGGCCAGCGCTACGATGGTGTGGTCGACGATCCGCGACATCCATCCGCTGCCGATGCTGTGGAACGCGTTTCCGTATCACCCGTTCCACGCCGGCGATGCCGACTCGAATCGCGCACCGACGCGCGAGGAGCTCGCGATCGGCGAGCGTTTCATCGCCCGGCTCATTCGTCTCTTCGCGTTCCAGCGCATCATCGCCATCGGCAATCACGCCTCGGCATCGCTCGCCCGAATGAACGTCGCCCACGACAAAGTGCGCCATCCGTCGCAGGGCGGAAAAAACCTGTTCGTTGACGGAATGGCCCGACTGTCGCAATTCTGACGGCCATGAAGAAGAGCCAGATCCAGCAGATCAAGGAAGGCCGCGCGATGCGCGAGCGCGTGTGGTCGGGACGGCTGCAGCCGTTCGGGCCGAAGTCGA
>DATLBM010000316.1:0-2185 GCA_035526885.1 Thermoanaerobaculia bacterium
ATCGAGGCGCTGCGATCGTTGCCGCTCGAGGAGCTGCCGACGCGCCTGGACTTCCGCGCGCCTGGTGTCGCGGGCGCCGGCGTGAGCTTCGACGGGATCGCGGAGCCCTTCGGCTTCGACGGCCCGCGCTCGTACTACGGCGCGAGCAAGCTCGCCGCGGAGCTGCTCTGCCAGGAGTACGGCGCGCACGGCGGCCTGCGCGTGGTCGTGAACCGCTGCGGCGTCATCGCCGGGCCGGGACAATTCGGACGCAGCGACCAGGGCGTCTTCACGCTCTGGGTGGCGCGGCATTTCTTCGGAAGACCGCTGAAGTACACGGGATTCGGCGGCACGGGACTGCAGGTGCGCGACCTCCTGCATCCCGACGACCTCACCGACCTCATTAGAATGCAGCTCGGCGCGTGGGACCGGGTGGCGGGACAGACGTTCAACGTGGGCGGCGGCCGGAGCGGGTCGGTGTCGATGCAGGAGCTCACGGCGATGTGCCGCGAAGTCGTCGGACGCCAGGTGGCCATCGATTCGGATCCCGCGACGGCGGCCGTGGACGTGCCGTGGTACATCACGGATCATTCGAAGATCTCGAAGCTGCTGGGCTGGGCACCGGTCCGGAGTCCGCGGCGGATCGTGGAGGACGTGGCGGCGTGGATCGCGCACAACGAGCAGACGCTCCGGAACCTGATCGTCTGATGAGGAACCGCGGATGAGCGTAGCCATCGTCACCGGCTCCTCGGGACTGGTCGGCAGCGAGACCGCGATCTTCCTGCACCAGCAGGGTCTGGACGTCGTGGGCATCGACAACGACATGCGCGCCTACTTCTTCGGAGAGGAGGCCTCGACGAGCTGGAACACGCGCCGGCTGCAGGACGCGCTGCCGCGCTTCCGCCACGAGCCCATCGACATTCGCGACGAGGCCGCGATCGAGGCGCTGTTCCGCCGCTACGGCAGAGACATCGCACTGGTCGTCCACTGCGCGGCGCAGCCGAGCCACGACTGGGCTTCGCGCGAGCCGATGACCGACTTCACCATCAACGCCACGGGCACGCTCGTCCTGCTGCAGGCCGCGCGCACGCATGCGCCGGACGCGGTGTTTCTCTTCACGTCGACGAACAAGGTCTACGGCGACACGCCGAACTTCCTGCCGCTCGTGGAGCTGGAGAAGCGCTGGGAGCTTCCGGCCAGCCATCCCTGGGGCGAGCACGGAATCGACGAGGCCATGAGCCTCGACCAGACGAAGCACAGCCTCTTCGGAGCGAGCAAGGTGGCGGCGGACGTCATGGTCCAGGAGTACGGCCGTTACTTCGGCATGCGCACCGGCATCTTCCGCGGCGGATGCCTGACCGGTCCCGCGCACGCCGGCGCGGAGCTGCACGGCTTTCTCGCGTACCTGGTGCGCTGCGCGATCACCGGCCGCCACTACACGATCTACGGCTACAAGGGAAAGCAGGTCCGCGACAACATCCACTCGAATGATCTCGTGCAGTGCTTCTGGCACTTTTTTCAGAATCCGATTCCGGGCCGCGTGTACAACATGGGCGGCTCGCGTTTCGCGAACTGCTCGATCCTCGAGGCCATCGACCTGATCGACGAGTTGAGCGGCTACCGCGTTCAGTACACGATGAGCGACGATGCGCGCTCGGGAGATCACATCTGGTGGATCAGCGACGTGCGCCGCTTCCGCGCCGACTACCCGCAGTGGGAGTACAAACACGATCTGCGGGACACGCTGGCGGAGATGATCGACGAGTCGAAGCGGCGCTACGGCGGAGAACGGAATGGGTCTTGACCTCTTTGTCGGCGTCACCACCTGGAACAGCGAGCTCTTTCTGCCGCACTGCCTGGAGTCGATCCGCCGCACCACCGCCGGCCTGAACATGCAGCTCGGCGTCGTGGACAACAAATCCACCGACCGTTCCGTGGAGATCGCGCGCGACTTCGGCGCGAAGGTGCACATCGAGTACTGCCGCCAGGCCATCGCGCTGAACCGGCTGCTCTCGATGTCGAGCGCGCGCGTGACGCTGCTCCTGCACTCCGACGTGATCCTCCTCTCGCCGCGCTGGTTCCAGGTCTGCGACGCGCATCTGCGCGGCAACGTCGCTCTCGTTTCGCCGGAAGACATCGGCTGCGGCCCGCTCACGCGCCCGTACGGCGCCGGCATGCCCGAGAGCTGCTTTCTCCTGTTCGACAC
>DATLBM010000317.1:0-21562 GCA_035526885.1 Thermoanaerobaculia bacterium
AAGGCCGGCACGACCAACCCGGTCTTCCTCCTCGACGAAGTGGACAAGATGTCGATGGACTTCCGCGGCGATCCTTCCGCGGCGCTCCTGGAAGTGCTCGATCCCGAGCAGAACAACGCCTTCGTCGATCACTATCTCGACGTCGAGTACGACCTCTCCAAGGTCATGTTCATCGCCACGGCCAACGTCACGCACACGATCCCCGCGCCTCTCAAGGACCGCATGGAGATCATCCAGCTCTCCGGCTACACGCACCTGGAGAAGCTGGCCATCGCGCGGCAGTTCCTGGCGCCGAAGCAGAAGGGCGAGCAGGGACTCGAAGACGCGAAGATCCGTTTCGAGGACTCGTCGCTCGAAGAGCTGATCGACAGCTACACGCGCGAGGCCGGCGTTCGCGGCCTGGAGCGCGAGGTGGGCTCGGTGCTGCGCAAGATCGCGCGGCAGGTGGTGAAGTCGGGCCCCGACTACGAAGTGGTCATCGACCGCCCCAAGGTTCGCGAGCTCCTCGGCAAGCCGAAGTTCCGCTCGCACCAGATGAACGAGCGCGGCGAGATCGGTCTCACCACCGGTCTGGCCTGGACGGAAGTGGGCGGCGAGATCCTGGTCACCGAAGTGGCGCTCTCGCGCGGCAAAGGCAACCTCACGCTGACGGGCAAGCTCGGCGACGTGATGCAGGAGTCGGCGCGCGCCGCGCTGTCATACGTCCGCTCACGCGCGGAGCTGTTCGGCCTCGATCCCGACTTCCACGCCAACATCGACATTCACATTCACGTGCCCGAGGGAGCGATTCCGAAGGATGGACCTTCGGCGGGCATCACCATGGCCACGGCGCTCTTGTCCGCGGTCACGAAGATCCCGGTGCATCGCGACATCGCCATGACCGGCGAGATCACGCTGCGCGGCAAGGTGCTCCCCGTGGGCGGCATCAAGGACAAAGTCCTGGCCGCCGCGCGCGCCGGCATCATGCGGGTGATCGTGCCGGCCGAGAACGAGCGCGATCTGGACGACATCCCGCAGGACGTCCGGAACCGCATGGAATTCAACCTCGTCGAGTCGATGGACGAGGTAGTGACGCTCGCTCTCGATGGCACGATTGTTCCATTGGGGGCGAAGGAAAAACTCCCCGAACCGGAGAAGGTCATTACACCCGATACCCCGATGACGCATTGATGAAGTGGAGGACAGGCAATCCTGCCTGTCCTCATTGCCTGTCCTCCACGGTTTGACAGTCCTCTCGAATATCCGCACAATCTCCGCCGTTCTTCCTGACACCACGTAGTTCTCACGCCACGGCATCTGGAATCCGGATCGCCGCAGTTCCAGCAAAAAAGCAGCTTCACCTCAGTTTTGGATATCCGGTCAGTATCGTTTTCGCGGGCGGCGTACCAGCCTGGCGACTTTCCGCGCGACCGCAGACCTCAGTTCGCGATGGTCGGGCGTTCCAACGTCGGAAAGTCCTCGCTGATCAACGCCGTGTTGAACCGAAAAGGAATCGCCCGCGTCTCACAGACGCCGGGGAAGACACAGGCCATCCAGTTCTACCTGATCAATGAAAAGTTCTATCTCGTCGACCTTCCCGGCTACGGCTACGCGAAGGTGCCGAAGAGCGTCGTCAGCACCTGGGGTGAGCTCATGCGCTCGTACCTCGAAAACGTTGAAGACCTCAAAGTGATCTTTCTACTCCTCGACATTCGCCGCGATCCGGGCGAGCACGATCTGTCGATGCATCAATGGGCGCGCGCGCTGCCCGGCATCACGGAAAAAATCGTGCTGACGAAAAGCGACAAATTGTCGAACAACCAGCTCGCGCAGCAGCGGCGCGCGATCGCAAAGCAGTTGGAGGTGGATGATGAAGACCTCATCACCACTTCCGTCGAAACGAAAAAAGGGATCGACCAGATCCGGCGCGAAATGATCGCGCGACTGTAAACAGAGGAAACCATGGCACACACCGAAGACACCGACAGCACCGCCGTCCTGGAAGCCGAAGCGCCGGCGGCCGAGGCCCCCGCCAAGCCGAAACGCGCGCCGCGCAAGAAGAAGGAAGCGGTTGCTGAAGAAGCGCCCGCCGAAGCGGCTGCAGCGACGACCGCCGCCGAGCCCGCGGCCGAGGAAGCGCCGGCGCCTGACACCGAAGCCGAAGCCGCGCCCGTCGAGGCCGCGCCGGCCCCCGTCGTGGAAAAGGCCGCTTCCGCTCCTGCTGCCGAGGCTTCGAAAGCGCAGCCGCAGCAGGCGCAGCCCCCCTCGGAAACGCTCGACATCCGCATGCTCAAGGAGATGAAGCTCCCGGATCTCACCAGGCTCGCCAAGGAGCTCGGTCTCGAGAACGCCTCCGGGATGCGCAAGCAGGACCTCATCTTCGGCATCCTCGGCGCCCAGACCGAGAAGTCGGGCTTGATCTTCTCCGAGGGCGTGCTGGAGTGCCTGCCGGACGGATTCGGGTTCCTTCGCGCGCCGGAATACAACTACCTGCCCGGTCCGGACGACATCTACGTTTCGCCGTCGCAGATCCGGCGCTTCGATCTCCGCACCGGCGATACCGTTTCCGGCCAGGTCCGTCCCCCGAAAGAGGGCGAGCGTTACTTCGCGCTGATCAAAGTCGAGGCGGTGAACTTCGAGCATCCCGACGTGGCCCGCGACAAGATCCTCTTCGACAACCTCACGCCGCTCTATCCCGAGGGACGCGTCAAGCTGGAGACGCCGCTGCACATGTCGTCGCGCGTGCTCGATCTCATCGCGCCCGTCGGCAAGGGACAGCGCGGACTGATCGTCGCGCCGCCGCGCACCGGCAAGACCATGCTCCTGCAGTCCATCGCCAACTCCATCACCACCAATCATCCCGAGATCACGCTCATCGTGCTGCTCATCGACGAGCGCCCGGAAGAAGTCACGGACATGCAGCGCAGCGTGAAGGGCGAAGTGATCTCGTCGACGTTCGACGAGCCGGCCTCGCGCCACGTGCAGGTCGCGGAGATGGTCATCGAGAAAGCGAAGCGCCTCGTCGAGCACAAGCGCGACGTGGTCATTCTGCTGGACTCCATCACCCGTCTGGCGCGCGCCTACAACACGGTCGTGCCGCCGTCGGGCAAAGTGCTGTCGGGCGGCGTCGACTCCAACGCGCTGCAGCGTCCGAAGCGTTTCTTCGGCTCCGCGCGCAACGTCGAGGAAGGCGGTTCGCTGACCATCATCGCCACTGCGCTGATCGACACCGGCTCGCGCATGGACGACGTCATCTTCGAAGAGTTCAAGGGCACGGGCAACATGGAAGTGCACCTCGACCGCAAGCTCTCCGACAAGCGCGTCTTCCCGGCGATCGACATCAATCGCTCCGGCACGCGCAAAGAGGAGCTGCTGCTCGAGCGCCAGGAGCTCAACCGCATCTGGGTGCTGCGCAAGGTGTTCTCGCCGCTGTCCACCGTGGAGTCGATGGAGCTGCTCGTGGAGAAGCTCGAGAAGACGCGCACGAACAGCGAGTTCCTGAACGCAATGTCGTCGATGTGATGCCATGTGGCGACGGGCTGAACGCGCACTGCTCGTCGCCATCACCGTCCTCGGCGCGGCCGGCTGCGACCAGGGCACGAAACACTGGGCCCGGGAGGCGCTGGCCGGCGGCCCGCGCGAATTTTTCGCCAGCCGCCTGCAACTGACGCTGGCCAGCAATCGCGGCGCGTTCCTCAGTCTGGGCGACGGCCTTCCTCCGCGATTGCGGACGATCATTTTCAGCGTCTTCGTGCTGGTGGCGCTGGTCGCCGCTTTGACGTGGGTCCTTCGTCGCGGCGGTCGCTCGCGAGTAGAGACCATCGCCATCGCGCTGGTGGTGGGTGGCGGCTTCGGCAACCTTCTCGACCGCATCCTGCGATCGGGTGCCGTCACCGACTTCATCTTTCTTCAGCTCGGTCCTCTGCACACGGGCGTCTTCAATGTCGCCGACATCTGCATCACGGCGGGCGTAGTTGCGGTGCTGTTCACGCAACTACGGACGCGCCGCGAGCTCGTAAAGTGAGCGATCCTTTCTAAGCTGGGCGCGGACATCACGGCCCACCCGGTCAGTGACGCCCGCGCCGACTCATCCCTGAAGCAGCTCGTCCAGTTGCTCGAAGGTCTCGTCCATCCCACACTTCTCCCCGGAGGCCATGGCGGCGTCGAGAGATTCCTTCGAAGGATAGAGCTCGTGCAGGACTACCAGTGTCTGGCCTTCCTTTTCTTCGAAAGTCGCTGTCGTGACGGGACCAGCGTCGTCACCTTCTTCATTCGTCCAGACGAGACGCGACGGCGGTATCACTTCGATGTACCTGCCGAAGAACGCCATTGGCTCCGAGTCACCGTGGCGGAAGACCAGACGGTATTGGCCCCCAACACGAACATCCAAATCGCAGGAAAGCAGGGTCAGGCCAAACGATTTTGGTACCCACCACTGCCTGAACAGCTCCGGTTTCGTCCACGCGTCGTACACGATGCGCGCCGGGGCGTTGACGGGTCGCGTAATGACCAGCTCACGCTCGGATTTCCGCTCCATCGTCGTGCGGCTTTTCACCGCGGTCTCATTCTCTTTTCTTGCGTCCATTGATCTTCTCCTTCCGTTTCAGTTGCTCGACAACCTTGTCCAATTCGTCAAACCGTGACTCCCAGAGCTGGCGGTAGCTCTCCAGCCATGCTGTCTCTTCTTCCAGGCGGCGCGGGCCCAGCGTGCAGGTCCGCACGCGGCCGACCTTCTCCGTACTGACCAGCCCCGCCTGCTCCAGGATGCCGACGTGCTTCTTCATGCCCGTGAGCGTCATGTGGAACTTCTCGGCCAGGGTCGTGATCGAAGCGTCGGAACGTCCGAGCTGCTCCAGAACGCCGCGCCGCGTGGCATCCGAAAGCGCCGCGAACGAGGAATCGAGTCGGGCTCTGGAAAACTGAACCATCTGGTTCAGTTTTAACATGGAAATCGGCAGGACACAAGGGGAGGCTTCGGCCGCGGGCTCAATCAGCGGCCGCTGCTATGATCTCGCTCGTGATCGCGCCTCGGCGGCCAAGCATCGACGTACATGTTGAGGTTGTCGAGCCACGCAGGCTGGCCGCTGTCCGGCGTCAGTTGCCCATTGGCGCCGTCGCCTCGGCATGGAAACCGGCCCTGGACCAGGTGTGGGCCTTCCTTCGTAGCCAGCCCGGGCTACGCACCGACGGGCACAACATCTTTCTTTATCACCATGCGGCGCGCCGGGGCGAGTCGATGAATGTGGACTTCGGCGTCGAAGTGACGCGTAGCTTCAGTCCTTCCGGAGAAGTCTACGAGACCACTACGCCTCGCGGCGAGGTCGCCGTAGCCGTTCATAGAGGCGGTTACGATCAGCTGCACGGCGCTCACCAGGCCATCCAGCAATGGGCAAAATCGCACGACAGAACCTTCGCGGGCACTTCCTGGGAGATCTACGGTGACTGGTCCGACGATCCGTCGAAGCTTGAAACGATCGTCGTGTATCTCCTGGCTCAGGCGGATGCCTCCAGTGTGGTAGGTTCAGCTCGAGATGAGCAACCGCCCAGTGGCTGACTACGATTTCGACTTCGCGGTGGCCGGAGGCGGGCCCGCGGGGTCCTCTGCGGCGATCACGCTGGCGCAGCGCGGATACGCGGTTGTGCTCTTCGAGCGGGAAACGTTTCCGCGCTTCCATATCGGCGAGTCTCTTCTCTCTACGGCCAATGACGCATTTGCGGCGCTGGGCGTCGAGGAGCGGATGAGCGCTGCTTCGTTTCCGGAAAAATGGGGGGCGCGCCTCTTTACGCACGACGGGCGAAGCGGACGAGGCGTCAACTTCGCGGACGTCACTGAGGTTCGGCGTCCACAGACCTATCAAGTCCCGCGAGCCGATTTCGACAAGATCCTGCTCGATCGAGCCCGCGAGGTTGGCGTGGACGTTCGGGAAGGCAGCCGCGTCACAGGATGCGAGTTCGAGCGCGGCGCGGCGATCGTGCAGCATGGCGAAGGCGAGCAGACGCGCGTGCGCGCGATCGTCGACGCGACGGGGCGAAACGGCTTGATCGCGCGTAAGCTCGGTCTTCGCACCGACGAGCCTCTTCTTGCGAACATCGCCATCTTTGCGCATTACGAGAATGTGCCTCGCCTCGGGCAAGGCTGCCCCAACGACATCCGCATCGTGGCCAGGCGCGACGCCGGCTGGTTCTGGCTCATCCCGATCTCCGATCAATTGATGAGTGTCGGCGTCGTGCTGCCGCGAAACCTCTATCTGCAAATGCCTGAAGGATCGCCCGAGGACCGGCTGGAGCGGGCGATTGAGGACACGCCGGTCATTGCGGAGTTGATGCGCGACGCGCGGCGTGCGTGGCCCGTGCGTGTGGAGAAAGATTTTTCGTACAGCGCCACAACGTATGCGGGCGATCGCTGGATCCTGGCCGGCGACGCCGGATCGTTTCTCGATCCCGTGTTTTCTACCGGCGTATCGATCGCAATGGAATCCGGAATCGAAGCGGCGACGGCGCTGGATCGGGCATTCAAACGAAATTCGTTTTCCGCGCGTGAGTTTGCGTCGTTCTCGCAAAGGCAGCGGCGGCGGTTCAGAACGTTCCGGCGGTTCGTCATCGGCTTCTACACGCCCCAGTTCCGTGATTTGTTCTTTCAGGAGAATCCGCCGCCATTACTGTTTCAGTCGGTGGTGACCATCCTCGCCGGCCGGTGGAACGCCAGCCTGCGCACGCGCGTGCTCAATCGCGTGTTTTTCGCGGCCGTCGCACTGCAGAAGCGGTTGGGACTCGCGCCGCGATTGGTCAATCGCGAACCGCTGGCCGGCTATCCCGAGCCGTAGTCCCGTAGGATGCGCACCGCAAAGGAGAACTCGATGCATCGATGGATGACCACCGGTCTGCTTGCGCTCGCAGTTGCCGTGAGCGCGGCGGCTGACGACGGCATGTGGATGCCGCAGCAGATCCCCGCGCTGGGCGGGGAGTTGAAGCAGCTCGGGCTGCAGATCGATCCGAACCAGCTCGCGGACCTCACCGGATTTCCGATGGGCGCGATCGTCAGTCTTGGGGGCTGCAGTGCGTCGTTCGTGTCGCCCGAGGGGTTGATTGCGACGAATCATCACTGCGTGTATGGGGCGCTGCAGTACAACTCCACCGCGCAGAACGATCTCGTGAAGAACGGGTTCCTCGCGAAAAACCGCAGCGACGAGATCCAGGCATTGCCCGACGCCCGTGTGTGGGTGACCAGTGCCATCGAAGACGTGACGCCGAAGATCCTGGCCGCGTTCCCCGCGAGGACCAGCGATGCCGAGCGGACGCGCACCATCACCAGGCGCCGCCGGCAGATGATCGAAGAGTGCGAGAAGGGCGGCGGCAAGCGCTGTCTGGTCTCGTCGTTCTTCGAGGGCGGGCAGTATCTGAAGATGACGCAGATGGAGATCCGCGACGTCCGTCTCGTCTACGCTCCCGCCCTCGGCGTCGGCAACTTCGGCGACGAAGTCGACAACTGGATGTGGCCGCGCCACACCGGCGACTTCGGCTTCTATCGCGCGTACGTCGGCACGGACGGCAAGCCCGCCGACTTTTCGAAGAACAACGTCCCCTACAAGCCGAAGCACTGGCTGAAGATCTCCACGCGCAACCTGAATCCCGGCGATCTCGTGCTCATCGCCGGGACGCCCGGCTCCACGCATCGGCACGCGTCGGCGTCCGAGTTCGAGGATGCGCTGCAGTACGAGCTGCCCACGTCCGTGAAGTACCGCACCATGTTGCGCGACGCGCTCGCAGAGCGCGGCAAGAGCGATCGCGAGATCGCGCTGAAGAACGCCAGCCGCATCGCCGGTCTGGAGAACTATTTGAAGAAGCACACCGGCACGCTGGAGGCCTTCAATCGGGATCACATCGTCGACGAGCGCCGGCGTCTGGAGCGCCACGACAGCGCTGCACTCGATCCGGCGATGGGCAAACAGTACGAGGCGGTGAGTGCGGAAGTGGAGAAGCTGCTGAACGAAGCGCGGGCCACGCAGCAGCGCGACGAAGTGTTCGGATGGCTCTACACCGCGTCGCCGATGTTGACGCAGGCCAACAACTACTATCGGCTCAGCGTCGAGAAGACGAAGGCCGATCTCGATCGCGCCGACGACTTCATGGAGCGCAACCGCAAGCGCTTCCTGGGCACGCTCACCCGCAACCGCCGCAACATCGAGCCGGGCAGCGATCGCGCCGGACTGCGCCTGTTCCTGCTCGAAGCCGCGAAGCTGCCCGCCAATCAGCGCATCGCGCCGGTCGACACCGCGCTTGCCGCGACGGGCAAGGCGACGGCCGAGGAGCAGGTCGAGGCGTTGCTCGACCGGATTTATGCGAACACGCAGATCGGCAGCAAGGACGCGGAAGAGAAGATGGTCAACGAGACCACGCAGCAGCTCACCGCGCGCAAGGATTCGATGATCGACTTCGCGGCGTCGCTGCGTCCGTTCGCGTCGCAGCTCGATGAGGGACGGGAAGCACGTGCCGGCGCGTTCTCGCGACTGCGCCCGGTGATGCTCGATGCGTTGCGCGTCGCGCGCGGCGGGCGTCTCTATCCCGATGCGAACGGCACGCTGCGCGTCGGCTTCGGCCAGGTGAAGGGTTACTCGCCGAAGAACGCGGTCTGGTACATGCCGCAGACCGACGTGCACGGTGTAATCGAGAAGTCGACGAGCGAGGATCCGTTCCTCACGCCGCGGCGATTGCTCGACCGCGCGGCGAAGCAGGAGTTCGGACCGTACGCCGATCCGGAGCTGAAGACGCTGCCCGTCGCGTTCATCTCCACGAACGTCGTGACCAATGGCAGCTCCGGTTCCGCGACGCTCAACGCGTGGGGCGAGTTGTGCGGACTGGCGTTCGACTCGAACTGGGAAGGCGTCGGCAGCGACTACTTCGTGAACGCGGACATCACGCGCACGATCCACGTCGACTCGCGCTACATCCTGTGGGTGATGGACGCCGTGGACGACGCGGACAACCTGCTTCGGGAAATGGGCGTGGAGCCGCGGCTTTAGCGCGCGCTGCGCGCGCGCAGTTGCCGGTTGCTGTGTTGCTGGTTGCCAGTGCAAGTGCCGGGGCAGTTGTCATCCCGAGCGAAGTCGAGGGACCTCCTACGGGGACAAAGCACCGCTCCGTAGGTAGGGGGTCCTTCGACCGTCCTCCGTCCCTGCGGGACTACGGCGGCTCAGGATGACACACATGGCAACCGGCAACCGGCAACCAACTCCGGAATGACACGACTGCCCAGCGCTTTACCATACTCACGAATGCCCAAGCGCTCGCGCATCAAGGACTTCCTGTGGCGGCACTCCGCCGGACTGGCCATCTTCGTGATGGTCCTCTTCGTGGCCTTCCTCGGGTTCGTCGGCTACACCTACGTCACCGTCACGAAGAAATTCGAGTCGGCGATGATCTGGGACCTGCCCAGCCGCGTCTACTCCGACGCCACGCCCATCGTGCCCGGCGTTTCCTTTCCGCGCACGCTGATCGAGCCGAAGCTGAATCACGTCGGCTATCACGAGGTCAAGGCGCGCGTCGAGAATCCCGGCGAGTACCGCTACGCCGGCGACGACCTGGAGATCTTCCTCAACAACTTCGAGTATCCGGACATGGAGTTCCACGCCATGCCCGTGCTCGTGGAGATGGACGGCGCGCGCGTGCGCTCCATCAAGCGGCTGAGCGACAACATCACGCTGCGCGGCGTGCGCATCGAGCCCGAGCTCATCACCTCCATCTACGACAACCAGATGGAGGACCGCGTGCCCGTGTCGCTGGGCGCGGTGCCGAAAGTCCTCACCAACGCCATCATCGCCACCGAGGACCGCAGCTTCTACACGCACGAAGGCATTTCCATTCGCGGCACGCTGCGCGCGCTGTGGACCGACATCCGCCAGAAGTCGATGGTGGCCGGCGGCTCGACGCTCACGCAGCAGCTCGTGAAGAATCTCTTCCTGACCTCCGAGCGCACGCTGCGCCGCAAGGCGCACGAGGCGCTCATGGCGCTGCTGCTCGAAGCGAAGTACGACAAGCCGCGCATCCTCGAGGCCTACCTCAACGAGATCTACCTCGGGCAGAACGGCAGCGTGCAGATCGTGGGCGTCGAGCAGGCGTCCGAGGTGTACTTCGGGAAGAAGGTCACGTATCTGTCGCTGCCGCAGGCGGCGACGCTGGCGGGCATGATCCGCTCGCCGAACGTGCTCTCGCCGCTCAAGTATCCGGAGCGTGCGATGTCGCGGCGCAACGTCGTGCTGAAGGGCATGCTCGATCAGCAGATGATCACGCAGCGCGAGTACGAAGAGGCGATCGCCTCGCCGATCGGCACGACGCGTTTCCCGAGGACGTCGCGCAGCGCGCCGTTCTTCGTCGACCTCGTGCTCAAGCAGTTGCGCGAGACGTATCCGGAGACGCAGCTCAAGACCGAGGGACTGCGGATCTTCACGACGCTGGACACGATGATGCAGCGGTCGGCCGAAGAAGCGCTCGACAACGGCATCGCCAACCTCTCGAAAAAGTACAAACACATTCGCAGCTCGCAGACGCCGCTGGAAGGCGTCGTGCTGACCATCCAGCCCGGCACCGGCTACGTGAAGGCGCTGGTCGGCGGGCGCAATTACTCGAAGACGCAGTTCAACCGCGCCATCCAGGCGCGGCGCCAGCCGGGATCGCTCTTCAAGCCGTTCGTGTACGTGACGGCGATGGATCCCGCGCGCGGCGAGAACGCGCTCACCGCGTCCACGATGCTCGACGACTCGCCGATCTCCGTGCAGGCCGGCGCCGCCGTGTGGAAGCCGCAGAACTACGACAACCGCTTCCACGGACGCGTGACCGTACGCGAGGCGCTCGCGCATTCGTACAACATCCCCGCCGTGCGCGCGGCCATCGACGCCGGCGTGCCGAACGTCATCAAGACCGCGGCGAACATCGGCGTGGAGAGCAAGCTCCAGCCGTATCCTTCCGTGTCGCTCGGCTCGTTCGAAGTGACGCCGCTGGAGATCGCGTACGCCTACTCGGTCTTCGCCAACCTCGGCGTGAAAGCCGAGCCGGTGACCATCCTCGCCGTCGTGCAGCGCGACGGAGGCATCAAGGAGACACGCGAGGTGAAGATGAAGCGCGTCGCGCCGGCCTCGGTGTGCTACGTGATGAACGACGTTCTCAAGGACGTCTTCAACTACGGCACCGCCGGCAGGGCCCGCTCCCTCGGTTTCGAGCACGCGTACTCCGGCAAGACCGGCACGACGAACAACTATCGCGACGCGTGGTTCATCGGCTACTCGCCGCGCATCCTCTCCCTGGTGTGGGTCGGCTTCGACGACGGGCACAGCGTGCGCCTCGCGGGCGGCGATGCGTGCGTCCCGATCTGGACGCGCCACATGAACCGCATCGACGGCCTGGTGGCCGACGTGGACTGGAAACGTCCCGAGGATGTGACCGAGCGGCAGATCGATCCGGACTCGGGGATGCTGGCCACGGCGTACTGCCCGCAGACGCGTTCCGAGGTTTACGTGGCGGGGACCGAGCCGCGGGCGGTGTGCTCGTTGCACGCGGGAAGCGGAGAGCCGAGTCCGTTCTGGCCCGAGCCGCCACCGATTTTCGACCGGGAAGCCGAGCGCGGTGCCGAGCCCGGCATCGATCCCGCTGAGGCCCAACGCCGCGCCCAGGAAGCGCAGCGGAAGGCGAAGGAGCGGGAGAATTCGGTGAAGCGGCTCCTCCGGAGAATTTTCGGAGGGGGATAAACTCTCGGCTCGCGACATGACCACATCGACCCTGGAACAGCCCGAGAATCCCGGTTTTTTCGACCGCATCCGCCGTCGCGCGGACGGGATGTTCCTCTACGTCGGCGGCATCACCGATCTGGCCGGGCAGACGATCCAGCAGATCCGGCGCGGTCCGGTGGAGCGCCCGCTGCTCATGGCGCAGTTCGATCAGATCGGCGTGCGCTCGCTGTCGATCGTGATCATCACCTCGGCGTTCATCGGCATGGTGCTGGCGCTGCAGACCGCGTACGCGCTGCAGGACTTCGGCGGCAAGATGTTCGTGGGCATGATCGTGTCGCTCTCGCTGGTGCGCGAGCTAGCACCCGTGCTCATGTCGCTGATGGTGGGCGGGCGTGTGGGCGCGGGCATGACCGCGGAGCTCGGGACGATGAAAGTCACCGAGCAGATCGACGCCATGCGCGCGCTGGCCACCAATCCCGTGCGCAAGCTGGTGGTGCCGCGCGTCGTGGCCACGACGATCATGTTCCCGCTGCTGACCGTGATCTCCATCTGCCTGGGCATCCTGGGCGGGATGATCATCGCCGTCGCCAATCTCAACGTCAGCGCGAACTACTACCTGCGCAGCGTCATCGAGGCCGTGAAGTACAACGACCTGGCCTCGGGCATCGGCAAGACGTTTTTCTTCGGCTTCTCCCTCGCGCTCATCGCCTGCTACAACGGCCTGCGCACGAGCGGCGGCGCGGACGGCGTGGGCCGCGCCACGACCTCCACCGTGGTCACCGGCGCGATCACCGTTTTGATCATGGACTTCTTTCTCACTAAGCTGTTTCTCTTCCTCTTCTGATGACCGACACCTACGTCACCGACCGTCGCGCGACGGACCGCGGCACCGACCGCCGCCGGCATCCGCGCGACCCGTTCGTCGAGTTTCAGGATCTGCACAAGGCCTACGGGCCGAAGCAGGTCCTGCGCGGCGCCAGCGTGAAGGTCTACCGCGGCGAGGTGCTGGTCATCCTGGGCGGATCGGGAACGGGCAAGTCGGTCACGCTGCGGCACATGCTGGGGCTCGAGTATCCGGACGCCGGACGCGTGATCGTCGAGGAAGAGGACATCACCGAGCTGCCCGAGGAGGAGCTGTATCGCGTGCGGAAAAAGTTCGGGATGCTGTTCCAGAGCGGCGCGCTCTTCGACTCCATGACCGTGTTCGAGAACGTCGCCTTTCCGCTGCGCGAGCACACGGAGATGAGCGACGAGGAGATCACGCGCGCGGTACGTGAGAAGCTCGAGCTCGTGAATCTGCCCAACAGCGAGCACCTGATGCCGGTCGATCTGTCGGGCGGCATGCGCAAGCGCGTGGGGCTGGCGCGCTCGATCGTGCTCGACCCGAAAGTGATTCTCTACGACGAGCCGACGACGGGACTCGATCCCATCACCTCGCAGACCATCAACGAGTTGATCGTCGACCTGCAGGCCAAGCTGAACGTGACCTCCGTCGTCGTCACGCACGACATCCACTCCGCGTTCTCGGTGGGGGACCGCATCGCCTTCCTGCACCAGGGAGTCTTCGAGTGGGTCGGTTCCATGGACGAGGCGCGCGACACCGACAACCCGCGTCTCCGCGATTTCCTGAAGGCCAGCGCCGTCGTGGCGGCGCAGCCCACTGGTAGCTGAACGACATGGCAAAAACTCAGAACGAAAAATCGATTCGCGTCGGCCTGCTGGTCACGGCCTCGCTCTTCATCCTGATGATCTTCCTCTTCTTCATCGGATCGGAGCAGAAGATCTTCGCGCGCAAGAACGAGTACGAGGTGCGGCTCTCGAACGTGACCGGACTCGCGGAAGGCAATCCCGTGCGCATGAGCGGCGTGACCATCGGCGTCATCCGCGACATCAAGCTGCCCTACGATCCGAACCAGAAGCAGGTCGAGATCCTGCTCATGATCGACCGCAAGTTCGCGGAGCGCATCCGCACCGACTCGCGCGTGCGGTTGAAGAAACTGGGACTGCTCACCGGCGACAGCTACATCGAAGTGACGCCGGGGAATCCGAAGCTGCCCGCGCTCGAGCCGGGCGCGCTCATTCCGTCCGCGCGGCAGACCGACGTCGAGGCGCTCATCTCCTCGGGTGAGGACCTGGTCGACAACTTCGTGCAGATCTCGTATTCGCTGAAGAACATCCTCCAGCGCATCGATCGCGGCGAGGGTCTGATCGGCGAGCTCACCACCGCGCCGGAGACCAAGCAGCGCATCACCGACACCGTTCTGACCACGCTCAACAAGACCAACGCCATCCTCGGCCACGTCGAGAGCGGCAAAGGCGTCGTGGGCAAGCTCGTATACGACGACGCGTACGCCGCGCAGCTCATGGGCTCCCTCAACGGCGCCGCGGCGTCGCTGCAGAGCGTCACGGCGAACGTGCAGAAGGGCTTCGAGGGCAACACGGGAATCGTGCCCGCGCTGATGAACGATCCCGCCGCGAAGCAGCGTCTCTACACGACGCTGGAGAACCTGAACAAGACGTCCGAGAATCTGGCGGCCTTCACCGCCGCCGCGCAAACGGGTCAGGGACTCGTGCCGCGTCTGCTCAACGACAAAGCCTACGCCGATGAAGCGCTGACCGAGTTCAACACGCTCGTGAAACAGCTCAACGTCACCGTGGCCAAGATCAACAACGCCGAAGGAACGGCCGGCAAGATCATCGCTGACCCAGGACTCTACGAGTCGATCAACGACATCCTCATCGGCATCAACGAATCGAAGCTGCTGCGCTGGCTGATCCGCAATCGCCAGCAGAGCGGCATCGAGAAGCGTGTCGAGGAACAGAAGAAGATGCCGGAGACCACGACCCCGCCGCCGGTCGAGCCGAAGGCGCCGGACGTGCCGCCGCTGCTGGTGCCCGAGCTGGTGCCGCCGCCCACGGCGACCGACACCACGGGCACCTAGTCAGCCCGTGGTGTAGGATGCGCCGCGCATTTTCAATCTCCTCCGGAGGCTTCCATTGGACATCGCAGTCATTGGCACCGGGTATGTCGGCCTTGTCACCGGCGCCGGACTGGCCGACTTCGGCAATGACGTCATTTGTGTCGACGTCGATGTCAAGAAAATCGACGCCCTGAAGAACGGCGTCATCCCCATCTACGAGCCCGGGCTCGACACGCTGGTCAACAAGAACGTGAGCGAGGGACGCCTTCGCTTCACCACCGATCTCGCCGACGCCATCCGCTCGGCGCGCGCCATCTTCATCGCCGTCGGCACGCCGCCGAAGCCGGACGGCTCGGCCGACCTGCGCTACGTCGAGGAAGTCGCGCACTCCATCGCCGAGTACATGAACGCCCCCAAGCTGGTCATCACCAAGTCCACGGTGCCCATCGGTACGGGCCTGCTCATCGAGCAGATCATCGAGAAGCACAACACGGGACACAAGGCCTCGATCGTCTCCAATCCCGAGTTCCTCCGCGAGGGCTCGGCCATCGAAGACTTCATGAAGCCCGACCGCGTGGTCATCGGCGCGAACGATGCCGAGGCCGCGGAGATGATGAAGGAGATCTACGCGCCGCTGCATTCGCTGGAGATCCCGTTCGTGGTCACCAACGTCGAGTCCTCGGAACTGATCAAGTACGCCGCCAACGGCTTCCTGGCCGTGAAGATCACCTTCATCAACGAGATCGCGCAGATCTGCGAGAAGGTCGGCGCGAACGTGCAGGACGTCGCCATCGGCATGGGTCTGGACACGCGCATCGGTCCGAAGTTCCTGCAGGCCGGCCCCGGCTACGGCGGCTCGTGCTTCCCGAAAGACACCTCCGCGATGGCCGACATCTCCCGCCGCCACGGCTACGACTTTCAGATCATCGAAGCCGTGCTGCGCGTGAACGACGCGGTGAAGCTCCGCATGATCGACAAGATCGTCGAAGCCCTCGGCGGCGACGTGCGTGGCAAGACCATTGCGATGCTCGGCCTGGCCTTCAAGCCCGAGACCGACGACATGCGCGATTCTCCGACCATCCCCATCATCAAAGGCCTGCAGGAGCGCGGCGCGAAGGTGCGCGCCTACGATCCGCAGTCCATCGAGAACGCGAAGTCGATCTTCAGCGACGTCGAGTATTGCGACGACGCGTACGAGACCGCCAGGGGTGCGGATGCGCTGGTCCTGGCCACGGAGTGGAACGAGTTCCGCGCGCTGAACTTCGAGCGCATCCGCAAGGCCTTGAGCGAGCCGGTGCTCATCGACCTCCGCAACGTCTACGACCCCGCGCGCATGGCCACCCTCGGATTCCAGTACACGTCCGTCGGCCGTGGCGGCGACCGCAGGAAGAAGTCGCACTGATGGGCCGTGCGCTGATCACGGGAGGCGCGGGATTCCTGGGATCGCATCTCTGCGATCTGTTCCTGGCGCGCGGTCATGAAGTGGTCTGCATGGACAATTTCCTGACCGGCTCGCCGAAGAACATCCAGCATCTCTTCGGGCGCGACGGCTTCACGTTCATCAAGCAGGACGTCACGCAGTACATCCACATCGACGGGCCGCTCGACTACGTGCTGCACTTCGCGTCGCCCGCCAGCCCGATCGATTACCTGGAGAAGCCGATCCAGACGCTCAAGGTCGGCTCCCTCGGCACGCACAAAACCCTCGGCGTCGCCAAGGACAAAGGCGCGCGCTATCTCATTGCGTCGACGTCCGAGGTGTACGGCGATCCGCTGGTGCACCCGCAGCGCGAGGAGTACTGGGGCAACGTCAATCCCGTCGGGCCGCGCGGCGTGTATGACGAGGCCAAGCGATTCGCCGAGGCCATGACCATGGCCTACCACCGCTTCCACGGCGTGCAGACGCGCATCGTGCGCATCTTCAACACGTACGGCGAGCGGATGCGCGTGAATGACGGCCGCGTGGTGCCCGCATTCATCTCGCAAGCGCTGCGCGACGAGCCGCTGACGGTGTTCGGTGACGGCTCGCAGACGCGCTCGTTCTGCTACGTCTCCGATCTCATCGAAGGCATCTATCGGCTGCTGATGTCGGAAGAGGCGCAGCCGACGAACATCGGCAACCCGGCCGAGATGACCGTGCTGCAGTTCGCGGAAGTGATCAAGAAACTGGTGGGCACGAGCGCGCCGATCGAATTTCGTCCCTTGCCGGAGGATGATCCGAAGATCCGCAGGCCGGACATCACCAAGGCGCGGACGCTCCTGGGATGGGAGCCGATGGTGCCGCTCGAAGAGGGGATCGGGCGGACGATCGACTACTTCCGGTCAGTGCTGTAGTGTCATCCTGAAGCCGCGAAGTCGGCGAAGGACCTTCCCACGTGCCACAGGCGAAGGTCCTTCGTCGTCTTCGCGACTCAGGATGACACGGCGTCGTACTGCAACTTTGGCCACGTAACCACGTAATGTTTCGTATGCGCGCACTGCTGCTGCTCTGCCTCGCTACGGCTGCCTTCGCCCAGACTCCGACCCCGCCGCCGCCCACGTTCCCGCCGCCCGCCCCGCTCAACATCCCGCGCTCCGCGACGCCGGTCGCTCTCGACGGCGCGCTGAACGACGCGGCGTGGCAAACGGCCGCGGTCATCGATCAGTTCTACGAGACCTCGCCCGGCAACAACACGCCCGCCAAGGTGAAGACCACCGCGTACATCACGTACGACGAGAAGTACTTCTACATCGGCATCAAGGCCGATGATCCCGAGCCGGCGAAGATCCGCGCGCCGTTCGTCGATCGCGACGGCGTGATCGGCACGGACGACAACATCGCCATCTTCCTCGACACGCGCAACGACAAGCGCTCGGCCATCGAGCTGCGCGTGAACCCGCGCGGCATCCAGGCCGACGGCATCTTCAACGACGCCAACGGCAACGAAGACTTCTCGCCGGACTTCTATTACGACACGGCGGCGCAGATCACGAACCAGGGGTGGACGGCGGAGTACCGCATCCCGTTCTCGTCGCTGCGCTACGGCAGCGCCGATCCGCAGACGTGGAACATCCTCGTGTGGCGCAACTATCCGCGCGACTTCCGCTACGCGTTTCACAGCGCGCCGATGCCGCGCGGCTCGAACTGCCTGGTGTGCTTCACCCACCCGCTCACGGGGCTGACCGGATTGCCGGACGCCGCGCACTTCATCGCCGCGCCGTACGTGACGGCGGGGCAGGGCTCGCATCCGACCGGACCTCCGGGCAGCGATCTCGAATCAGGGGACACGAACATCGACGGCGGCGTGGACGTGAAGTGGACTCCCAGCCAGAACCACGCCGTCGACATCACGCTCAACCCCGACTTCTCGCAGATCGAGACGGACACGCCGCAGATCCTCGTCAACCAGCGCTTCGCCGTGTTCTTCGCGGAGAAGCGGCCGTTCTTCCTGGAGGGATTCGACCTCTACGACACGCCGCTGCAGGTCGCGTACACGCGCACCATCACCGATCCCGAGGCGGGCGCGCGCGCGACGGGCAAGATCGGGAACACCGCGTACACGATCCTGACCACGAAAGACGAAGGCGGCGGCGCGACGATCATCCCCAGCGCGACGCGCTCGCGCTTCGCATTCCTCGACGCCAGCTCCTACGACACCATCGGCCGCGTGCGCCACAGCCTCGGCGAGCGCGGATTCGTCGGCGCCGTGCTCACCGATCGCGAGATCGACGGCGGCGGCCACAATCGCGTGATCGGTCCGGATTTCCAGTGGCGCCTGCCCGAGGACACGTTCCAGGCGCAGGTGCTCTACAGCGACACGCAGAATCCCGTGCAGCCGAACGATCCGGCGTGGAACGGCGCTCAGTCGGACGACATCGGGATCACCGCCTCGTACGGGCATCGCGACAACAAGTGGGACTGGGGCGCGCAGGTATACGACATCGGCGACGAGTTCCGCGCCGATCTCGGATTCATGCCGCAGGTCGGCTACCGCGAAGGCATCGCATACCTCGGCCGCAGCTACTATCCCGAGAACAGCAAGGTGCGCTTCGTGCGGCCCAGCGTCCTGGTCGACTATCAGACGGACCAGGACGGCAACACGATCTTCCAGACGCTCTCCCTCGGCGTCGGCGGCTTCGGCGCGAAGAACACGCAGTTCAGCGCCCTGGCGCGCGTCGGCGAGAAGATCCGCGTCGGCAACGAGCTGCTCGAGCAGAACTACCTGCAGCTCAACTATCAGTTCGATCCGCACCGCCGCATCCCGCGCATCACGTTCGGCGCGCGCATCGGCGAGCAGATCGACTTCGACAACGGCCGCGAAGGTAACGGGCTGTCGCTGTCGGCCGCCATCAGCGCGCGCCCGCACGACCGCCTCGATCTGCTGTTCAACATCAACCGCGAGACGCTGGACGTCGACGCCGGACGCCTCTACACCGCGATGATCGAGCGCGTGCGCGCGCAATACAGCTTCTCGAACAAGTCGCTCGTGCGCGTGATCGCGCAGTACGTGCACAACGACTACGAGCCGGGCAACTACCTCTTCCCCGGCGTCCCCGAACAGGACGGCGCATTCCTCGGATCGATCCTCTACAGCTACAAACTGAACTGGCAGACAGTGCTCTTCGTCGGCTACGGCGATCAGCGCACGCTGCTCGAAGATGATCGCCTCGTGCCGTCGAGCCGGGATCTGTTTTTCAAGGTGAGCTACGCGTTCATCAGGTAGTAGAAAAACGTGGCGACGGGCTTCAGCCCGTCGCAATGTCCAATATCGCGACGGGCTGAAGCCCGTCGCCACGTTGCTCTTCTAACGCGGTTACCGCAGGCGATCCATCGCCGGATCCACCTTGAACCACACGTACGCGCCCGTCCGTTCGAGGCGGGCGCGTTCGACCTCGCGCTTCGCTTTCTCGAGATCGCCCACCTGCGCGTACAGCGCGGCCATGTAGTAGGGCGGGCGGTAGTCTTTGCCGCGTTCGAGGTCGCGGAGCATGCGCAGCGCGATGTCGCGATCGCCGGCGGCGTGGTGCGCGCGTGCGAGCCAGGTGCGCACGACCACGATGTCGAGCTGTTTGCGCGCGGTCTCCAGCGGAGCGATGGCCTCGCGCGCGCGGCCGGATTCCAGCAGCGCCAGGCCGAGGTAGGCGTGGCCGGGCATGAAGTCGGGGAAGAGCTGCGTGGTGCGCGTGCCCTGTTGGATCGCCGCGTCGTAGCGGCGGGCCATCGTGAAGTTCCACGCCACGACGGCGTTGATGATCGGCGACATCGGATCGAGCTCCAGCGCCTTCTTCCCTTGCTGCTCCGCCTCGTCGAAGCGTCCCGTGGCGGTGAGGAACTCCGCGTACCACTGGCGCGCCGTCGCGTAGTTCGGATTGAGCTCGATGGCGCGCTTGTACTCGCGCTCCGCGGCGTTCCAGTCCCACTCGTACGAGTGAATGGCGTAGGCGAGCGACGTGTGCGCCTCCGCGAGCTGATCGTCGAGCGACAGCGCCTTCTGCGCCGCTGCCTTCGCGCGCGGGAACGTTTCGCTGGTGGGGAGGTTGGCCCAGATGTCGAGGAGGTTGTAGCAGTCCGCGATGCCCGCGTATGCGAGGGCGTACTGCGGATCGATCTCGATGGCCTGGTTGAAATACTCGATGGCCTTGTAGATGCCCTCCGCGTTGCGCTTGTTCCACTGGAAGCGGCCCTTGAGATAGAGCTCGTACGCGCGCGGATCGGCGGTGTGGCGCTTGGTGAGGAGCTGCTCTTCGCGTCCGCCGAGCTGCAGGCGGAGCATGTGTGCGATCTCGGAGGCGAGCGAGTCCTGCACGGAGAAGATGTCGTTGCGCGCGGTCTGATAGCGGTTGCCCCAGATCAGCGCGTTGTCGCTCGCGTCGACCAGCTCGGCCGAGACCACGAGCTTGTCGCCGATGGTCTCGACGCGTCCGACCACGACTGCGCTGACGCGCAGTTCCTTGCCCACGCTGACCGGATTCGCCGGCTTGCCTTTGTAGTGGAAGACCGAGGTGCGCGACATCACGCGCAGCCCCGGCACCTGCGCGAGCGTGTTGATGAGCGTCTCCGTGATGCCGTCGGAGAGGTACTCGGCCTCGCGATCGCCGGTGGCGTTGACGAAGGGGAGGATGGCGATGGACGTCAGTTTTCGAGTCGACGAGTCGCCGAGTGGTCGAGTAGTGCTTCCTTGACGGCTCGACGACTCGAAGACTCGAAGACTCAGCAACGCCACGACCGCGACGGTCACAACGACCGCAATCCCGCCCCACACCCACAACCGCCGCCGCCGCTCCTCCGGAGCCTCGAACGTCAGTGCCGTCGACGTCCCGATCGCGCGTAACGCGAACGACAGATCGCGCGCGGAATGGAATCGCTCCTCGCGTTTCTTCTCCAGGCATCGCTGGATGACGCGCGCGAGCTCGTACGGGATCAGCCTTTCCGAGATCGTGAACACGTCCGGGTTGTCGGTGAGGATCGCCGAGAGCGAGTCGATGACCGTGCCGCGGATGAACGCGGGCTTGCCGGTGGTCATCTCATAGAGGAGTGCGCCGAGGGAGAAGATGTCGGTGCGGGCGTCGACGGTTTCGCCGCGGAGTTGCTCCGGTGCCATGTAGCCGGCGGTGCCGATCACCGAGCCTGGCTCGGTCTTCAACGGCGCGGTGGGCAGCGACGAGGTGTCGATGTCGTCCGATGGCGGCGGCTCGGAGCGCACCAGCTGCGCGATGCCGAAGTCGAGGATCTTCACGCGGCCGTCGGTGGTGAGGAAGATGTTCTCGGGCTTCAGGTCACGATGGATGATGCCTTTCGCGTGCGCGGCGGCCAGACCGTCCGCGATGGCGGCGCCGATCTCGGCCGCGCGGCGCCACGGAATCGCTCCGTTGTTGATGCGCTTGCGCAGCGTCTCGCCTTCCAGCAGTTCCGTGACGCTGAACGCGGCGCCATCCTCGGAACCATAATCATGGATGGCCAGG